>JAYRNS010000548.1:0-5083 GCA_041912075.1 Anaerolineae bacterium | reverse complement strand
GACCTGACGTGGCCCTGCTCACCCTGTCACACACGCTGTTCAAGAGTGCCTACACCTACGACATGGCCGCGATGACCACAGCCGCGCACCAGATGGGTGCGCTGGTCTTGTGGGACCTGAGCCACTCCGTCGGCGCAGTACCCGTCGACCTGCATGCCGCCGGTGCCGACCTGGCCGTGGGCTGCACCTACAAGTATCTCAACGGCGGTCCCGGTGCGCCGGCCTTTTTGTACGTGCGCCGCGGGCTGCACGATCTGCTGGCCAACCCAATAGCCGGCTGGATGGGTCAAAACGAGCCGTTTGCATTCGATCTGGCGTACGAACCGGCCGCGGCGCTGCGTCACTTCCTGACCGGAACACCGCCGGTCATTTCGCTGGCCTTGATCGAGCCTGGTGTCGATCTGCTCCTGGACGCTGGTATGGATGCCGTGCGTGCCAAATCGGTGCAGCAATCCAACTATTTTATCGAGCTGTGGGAAGCGGTGCTGGCCCCCTGGGGCTTTGGTTTGAAAACGCCGCGCACCGCCGCCCGCCGCGGCTCGCACGTGACGCTGAGCCATCCTGAAGCGCTGCGCATCGATCAGGCTTTGGTCCACGACATGCAGGTGATCACCGATTATCGCACACCCGACAATATTCGTTTCGGGTTTGCTCCGCTCTACACGTCATTCAACGAGATCGCTGCCGCCGTCGCGCGTCTGCAGCACGTCATGCAGACACGGCTGTACGAGAAATATCCGGTCCAGCCACCGGCAGTGACATAGCATTTGCCATGCCAAACAAGACGATCATCAGACGCCGGCCACCACCGCAGACCCGCCGGCGTCAGGAGAACCATCGATGACAGACTTACGTAAACCACCGCAGCGTCTTTTTATTCCCGGACCAACGGATGTGCGGCCAGAAGTGCTCGCTGCCCAGACCGCGCCCATGATCGGGCATCGCAGTGACGAATTCGAGTCCCTTTTTGCCTTCTGCGAGCAGCAGCTGCAGCGGCTGTTCCAGACGACGGCACGCGTCTATATCGTCGCCGCCTCTGGCTCGGGTCTGCAAGAAGCCGCGATCCGCAATGCGGTCAACCGGCGCGTACTGTGTTTCGTCAACGGCGCCTTTAGCGAGCGCTGGTACAACGTCGCCGTTGGCTGCGACAAAGAGGTCATCCGCAGCGACGTCCCGTGGAACACCGCCGTCAAACCAGACCAGGTGACCGGCGCGCTGCAGGCAGCCCTGGTGGACGGCCCGGTCGAAGCGATCACTGTGGTGCACAACGAAACCAGCACCGGCGTCATCAGCCCGATCGGCGAGATCGCCGCCGCGGTGCGCGCGTTGAGCCCAGACACTCTGGTGATGGTGGATGCCGTGTCGTCCTTTGCTGGCGTTGACATCCCGTTCGACGCCTGGGACCTCGACCTGTGTCTGACGTCTTCGCAGAAGGCGTTGGCGGCACCGCCCGGGCTGGCCTTTTGCGCGGTGAGCGACCGGTTGTTTGCCCATGCTCAAACGGTCAAAGGTCGCGGCTGGTACTTCGATTTTGTTACGCTGGAGAAATCGCTCAAGAAGAACACGACCCCGGCCACGCCGGCCATTTCGCTCATGCGCGCCCTCGGCTGCCAGCTCGAGATCATCCAGGCCGAAGGTGTGAGCCAGCGTTACGCACGGCATGCCCGGCTGGCACAGCGCACCCAAAGGTGGGCGCTTGAACGCGGCTTCGAGCTCATGGCAGAACCCGGCTACCGCTCACCCACGGTGACCACCGTCACGAACACGCGCGGCATCAGCGTGCGTGCGCTGAACCAGTTTCTGGCCACGCACGACATGGAGATCAGCAACGGCTACGGCATCTACAAAGACAAAGCCTTTCGCATCGCCCACATGGGCGAAGTCACCGAGACCGACCTGGAGCGTCTGTTGACTGCCATTGAGGCGTATCTGGAGCGCGTCGGTTGACCCGTCACGACGTCAACCATAAGAAAACGCATAGAGTACAAAAAATCTCTTTGTGCTCTATGCGTTCTCTGCGGAGAAAACGGCGCGCCGACTAGGCCGGGATCGCCGGTGTGTCGATCAACGCAACGGCCGCGTCGATTTCTTCTTGTGTCATTTCATGCCGCGGTAGCTGGCCGGCAAAATATGCCTGGTAGGCCCCCATGTCGAAGTGCCCGTGGCCGCACAGGTTGAACAGAATGGTCTTGCGTGTGCCGGCTTCGCGGGCTTCCAACGCTTCGCGCACCGCCAGCGCAATCCCGTAGTTGGCCTCCGGTGCCGGGATGATGCCCTCCTGCTGGGCAAAGAGCACACCTGCCTCAAAACTCTCCACCTGGTCGATGGCCACTGCCCCAATCAGCCCGTCACGCAGCAGCTGGCTGACGATGACCCCCGCCCCGTGGTAACGCAAACCACCGGCGTGGATGCGGGCCGGGACGAAGTTGTGACCGAGGGTGTACATCGGCAAGAGCGGCGTCATACCGATGGTGTCACCAAAATCGTAACGAAACACGCCGCGCGTCAGCTTGGGTGCCGAGGTGGGTTCGACGGCAACGCAGCGGATGTTTTTGCCAGCCGTCAGGTTGAGACGCAGGAACGGGAACGACAGGCCGGCAAAGTTCGAGCCACCGCCAAACGGTGCAATCACGACGTCGGGCAGGTCGTCGACCAGTTCCAGCTGCTCCAACGCCTCCTGGCCGATCACCGTCTGGTGCAGCAGGACATGGTTGAGCACACTGCCCAGCGAATACTTGGTCTCGGCATCGCCCACGGCGCGCTCGATCGCTTCCGAGATGGCAATGCCCAGGCTGCCCGGTGAATCGGGATCGTTTGCCAGGATCGACCGCCCCGCCGCCGTGCGGTCGCTGGGTGACGCAACCACCTCAGCACCCCAGGTGTTCATCATCAGTTTGCGGTACGGTTTCTGGTCGTAGCTGATGCGCACCATGTAGACTTCGCAGCCCATGTCGAACAGACGGCAGGCCAGGGCCAGCGCGCTGCCCCACTGGCCGGCACCGGTCTCGGTGACGATCCGCTTGACGCCTTCCTGTTTGTTGTAATAGGCCTGGGCGACGGCGGTGTTGGGTTTGTGCGAACCGGCTGGACTCACACCTTCGTACTTGAAATAGATGTGCGCCGGGGTATCGAGCGCCTTCTCCAGGTTGCGCGCCCGCACCAGGGGTGTCGGCCGCCACATGCGGTAGATCGCGCGCACCTCCTCGGGAATCTCGATCCACGGATTGGCGCTGACCTCTTGTGCGATCAACCCCATGGGAAAAATGGCCGCCAGGGCATCCGGTCCGATCGGTTCGTGCGTGGCCGGGTGCAGGGGTGGCAGTGGCTTGTTGGGCATGTCGGCAACAATGTTGTACCACTGCTGGGGAATTCTCTCCTCGTCCAAGATAATCTTACGTCGTTCAGACATGGTGCATTTCCTCTTCTGTATGGCTGGTTGTGAGTTGGTGACGAGATTCTAAACCAACATGCCAGGTCTGGCAAGTTCGCACCCTGACACCCGGACACTGCCACTTGACGCCGAATACGGTCTGGGCTAGAATCAGTATAAGCTAATCATGTCAAAGATCGACATCGAGGAATCAACTCAATGAAGAGGACAATAAAGAGGACAAAGATGAGCAGCCAAAACGGACACCCACGCCGCAGCGCCTACGAAGTAGCCCTGGCCCAGTACGACGAGGCCGTTGGCCACATGAACCTGCGATCCGACGTCATCGAGTTCATGCGCGTCCCCAAGCGTGAGCTCACGGTCAATTTCCCGGTGGAAATGGACGACGACAAGATCCGGATGTTCACCGGCTACCGGGTCCACCACAGCACCGTGCGCGGCCCGACCAAAGGCGGTATCCGGTACCATCCCGACGTCACGCTCGACGAAACGCGCGCCCTGGCCATGTGGATGACCTGGAAGTGTGCACTGATGAACCTGCCCTACGGCGGTGCCAAAGGCGGTGTCGTCGTCGACCCACACCAGCTGTCCGAACGCGAGCTGCGCCGCCTGACCCGCCGTTATGCGACCGAGATATCCATTATGGTCAGCCCCGAAGGAGACATCCCTGCACCCGACGTCGGGACCAACCCCCAGGTCATGGCCTGGATCATGGATACCTTCTCCATGCACCGCGGCTATTCCGTCCCAGCTGTCGTCACCGGCAAGCCGGTGCCCATCGGTGGTTCCGAAGGCCGTTACGATGCCACTGGCCTGGGTGTGATGTACACCGCGCGCGAGGCTTTGAACCATTTGAGCATTCCGCTCGATGGCGCCACGTGCGTCGTGCAAGGGTTTGGCAACGTTGGTTCGGTGTCGGCCCGCTGCATGCAGCGCGAAGGTGTCGAGGTGATTGCCGTCAGCGACGTCAACGGGGGCATCTATAATCCCAAGGGGCTCGATATAAAGGCCGTTCAGCAGTACGTCAAACAGGCGGGGACGGTGATCGGTTTTCCTGGCGCCGACCGCATCTCCAACAGCGAGCTGCTGGAGCTGCCCTGCACGGTCCTCATCCCGGCTGCCATGGAAGGGCAGATCACCGAAGACAACGCCGACCGGATCAAGGCACAGATCGTCGCCGAAGGTGCCAACGGTCCGATGACGCCCGATGCGGACAAGATTCTGCAGGCTAAGAACATCTTCATCGTGCCCGACATCTTGTGTAATGCCGGTGGTGTCACGGTCTCATACTTCGAGTGGGTGCAGAGCCTGCAGGCCTTTTTCTGGAGCGAAAGTGACGTCAAGAGCCAGCTCGAACGCCTGATGAAAAACGCCTTCGAAGCCGTTCTGCACGAATCGCTGCGCAAGAATCTACCCACCCGCATGGCGGCCTACACCCTGGCCATCGGCCGCGTCGCCGAGGCGCTGACGATCCGCGGCGTGTATCCGTAGGTTGCCAACCACCAGCCGTTTCCAAGGTGAACCCAGAATCATTTCAACCCATAGTCATTGAGCTTGCACCTTGGAAACGGCAGAGAGCACACAGGTCACATAGAAGAATTCTATTTATTTTGTGTGATCTGTGCGTTCTTTGCGGTCAACTCCCCTGCGCCATCAAGACGGCTCCAGCCCGGGACCCAGAACTTCGCGAAT
>JAYRNS010000547.1:0-1753 GCA_041912075.1 Anaerolineae bacterium | reverse complement strand
CCTGTCACCGGTGATGCACCGCGGTGCCGCGGCAGGAGTGATGCGTGCACGTTGAGACAGCCGTAGGGCGGCAGGTCGAGCACGGTCTGGGGAAGGATCAACCCATAAGCGGCGACCACGATCACGTCAGGCTGGAGGCCCGCCAGGTCGGCCAGCGGTGCCGGCTGGCGCAGGGTGCGCGGCTGCTGCACGGGCAGGTGATGCTGCTCAGCAAACGCCTTGACCGGCGACCAGGCCAACTGCTGGCCGCGCCCTACCGGCTTGTCGGGCCGGGTCAACACACCGACAACGTCCCAGCCACGCCCCGACGTCTCCCACAGCGCCTCCAACACCCGCCGCGCAAATGGCGGTGTTCCCATGAAAACAAGTCGTGCCATGTTATGTCTCCCACACCGATTGGCCATCTGGCCGTCCGCGAATAGCGCCACGAATGCCCGAATTGACCATCTGGCACCAGCGAGCCGGGAGCACGGGGATGGCGCTGTGGTCTCCTGGCAGGCGAAAGCAGCAGCACGGGGCGAACACTGCCGGCACTGGACTTACGCAGAGCTCATCCGGCGATCGCCCGTCCTGCGACACTCCGTTATTCGCGCATTCGCGACCAGTATTCGTGGACGGCACCGTCTGAAACGCAGTGTAACACACCCACCGAAAAACCAATAAATCTCTGTGCACTCTGTGTACCCTGTGGCCAAAGAGATCCCTGACCGTTTCCCCACACACACTGTCAGCCGCGTGTCGGCCATGGGTCAAACGCGCGATTCGCTGATTTGGTATCATCAGGCCGTCATCCACGGGAGTGACACCGTTCGGACCCCTCTGGCGGGAAGTCACACTCGTGGTTTTGTTTTGGCGACGCAGCGCGGGCAGCACCTCGAGCCGGCTCGAAACTATCCGCCATTTGAAGCGTATTACATTCCGGAATTGTCACCCACATTCAACTCAGGAGGGAACTTACCATGACCGACGAATTGGAAACTACTCCGCTGCCAGATGCGGAAGAAGCGGCCAGCCCCCTGGCCGAAACACTCGACGACCTCGCCGCAACCGTTGAAACCGCCAGCGATCGCGCGGCAACCACCGTCGACGACATGCAAGCAGCAGCCCAAGAAGTCACCGCCGCCGCAACCGCGACTGGCGAAGCAGTCACGACTGAAGCGGCGACCACCGTCGGAGACATTGCGAGTGACGCCGCGGCCACCGTCGAAGACGTTGCGACTGACGCCGCGGCCAACGTCGGAGACATTGCGAGTGACGCCGCGGCCACCGTTGAGGAAATCGCCGCACCCGTAGCCGAGACCGGTGCTGCGGTCGCCGCCAGCGCTGAGGAATACGTTGAACTGCCCACAGCGCCGGCCGTGGTGCTGCCAGCTGCGGAAGAGCTGCGCGCCGGTGTCGACGACATGTCCGGTGTGGTCGTAGCGCAGACACCTGTCCAACCCGCTGGCCAGCCCGAAGCTGTGGTCCCACCCCTGCCGGCGGCCGTGGCGGCCCCGGCGGCCACAACCATGCCTGGTGATGTCACCTCGGACGACCGCCTGATCTCCGCGCTGAACTGGCTGGGCCTCGTGCTCCTGCAGCTGCCCCTGGTCAGCATCGTGATCTTGTTGGCCGAAGGCAACAAGAACCGCCCCTTCCAACGCCACCACGCGATTCAGGGGATTGGCTTCTGGGTCGGGGCCATTGTGTATGAGATCGTGGCGGCCCTGGTATTCACCGTGGGGTCGATCGTCACCCTGGGTCTGGGTGCCCT
>JAYRNS010000546.1:0-4694 GCA_041912075.1 Anaerolineae bacterium | reverse complement strand
CACTTCCACCTTGCGATCAGTTTACCGCAATGACAACCGCCCGGCGGCACTACCTGACCGCAGGGCGCTGCATTGCTGGTAGTGACGGTTCCCTGCTGCTGGTTAGGGATTGTTGACGGTACGCATGTAGGCGACGATGTCGTACAGCTGCTGGTCGGTCAGCGCCGGGTTGCCACCCTTGGGCGGCATGTCGACGCCGGTGGTGTTGGCCGGGTCGCTGGCCGGGCGGCCTGTCTTGATGAAGGCCACCATCTGGTCATCGGTCTGACTCTTGATGAACTGTGACTTGACCCACGACTTACCCAACTTATCCACACCGACTGCTCCCGGCCCATGGCAGGCCACGCAGTACTGGTTGTAGTCCGCTTCGCCCTTGGCCGCATCACCGACCATCGCCGGTGGTGCTTTGGTCGGTTCGGGTGCCGTAGTCGGCTGCGGAGCGGTGGTCGCTGCGCCACCACCACAGGCGGCGAGTACAACCACCGCGATCAACAAGGCACTGAGAATCCACAATTTGCGCATTGACTTTCCTCCTAAGTCGATGAACCTTGCCCGGTACGCATTGAGACCAACCGGGTACCATGCGGGCCCTTACTTGTTCATCTGGCCCTGTTTCATGCCGGGCATGGGCGCCGGCGCTTGCTGCTGTACGCCTGCCCAATCCATGACCGCGCCGTTGAACTGTGTGGCCAGGGCCTGGGCTTTTTCGGCTGTGTCACTGGCCAGCAGCCCAGAAGCCATCGGCGTACGAACCTCGGAACTCTGCACATAGGTGGCCTTCGTTGCGTCGACCCAGGCTTCGGTGTCGTAGTCGTGCACGTAACTGGCGACATACTTGAGACCGGGGTTTTCTTTCATGTAACGCAGCAGATCGCCGATGTCATCGAACAGCAGGCTCTCGTACGTGCCGTTGTCGACTTCGTGCACCGCCGCGGCGGCAAAACGCGGCTCGTTGATGATCATATCGCAGTCGGCGCACTTGTCTTCGCCGTAACGAATGTCTGGCGGTTTGATCTCGGTCTGTCCACGACTGCAACCGACCAACAGCAAGGCCAGAACGCACACGGTAACCACCCACAACCAACCACCGACACGGCGTGCCACCAGGCGTGCTGTGTCATACCGGGCTAAGGATATCACAAATCACCTCGTTTGTGAAAACGGGCATAGGCCAGAGTGAGGGGCACCAGAACCCAGGCCGCCAGGATGCCCAAAAACAGGGCCATCACGGCGCTCCCGTAGGTTTGCAGCGCATAAAAACCGGCCGGCCCCAGAACATCCAGGGTGGCGTTGATAAGCAGCACGGATGCCATCTTGAACACCTGCAGCGGGTTTGCCGAAGCCAGCCAGAACAACTCACTGACTGAAAGCCGCATGACAACGGCGGTTCCCATCATGCCCAGGTCACCGATGAAAACAAACGTCAGCCAGACAAAGAGCGCAATACCAATGGCGACACCGGCCTTGCGGGTAAAAGCCGAAATGACGAAACCCAGACTGAGCATGGTCAGGGCCAGGAGAAAGGCCAGCCCCACGAGCTGGATATACGCCCAGGGATCGGCCGCGCCGTTGCTGGCCATCACCAGCCCCGAAATACCAAACCCCAGCGTCAGCGCGGCGAGCAGTGCCAGTGCCAGCCCCAGGTATTTGCCCACGAAGACCTCCAACCGGGTCACCGGCTGGGCCAGGAGGTAGGCCATGGTGCCGCGCTCCTGTTCGCCGGCCAGGCTCTGTGCGCCAACGGTGAGCGCCATCAAGGGCACCACCAGCAGCACCAGGTTGACCAAACTGGCGGCCGTGCGGCCAAAACCGGCGAAACCCACAATCCCGGCACCCGAGAGGGCCATGTAGGATAACCCCAGCGCCAGAACAGTGAAGGCGATCGTGTAGAGGATGAACCAGCGGTTGCGCAGGGAGTCGCGCAGCTCTTTTTGCATCAACGTGCTGACGGCTCGGATATTCATGTCAGATCACCTCAAAATCGTGCACGACGATGTTGGCCTCGGCCAGGCTGCGAATCGGGGAGGCTTTGTGGCCTGGTGTGACTTCGACGTACAAACCGGTCCCGTTGCGGCTGGCCGTGTAGCCAGCATGGGCCAACACAGCCAGCGCATCGTCGAGTGTCCCTTCGGGAACGAACAGTTTGATGCGGCTGGTCAGACCGGTGGTGGTGGCCAGCTGATGCGCTGGTACTTCGGCCATCAGGTGCCCCTGGCTCAAGACCAGAACGTGGTTGCCAAGCGTCTCGACCTCCCCCAGGTGATGCGACGTAAACAGGATGGTCTTCCCGGCCAGCTTGATCGTGCGCAGCAGCTGCAGGAACTGGTCACGCGCCACCGCATCGAGGTTCGAGGTGGGCTCATCCAGGACGAGCAGCGGTGGGTCGGCCAGCAGGGCCAGACCCAAAGCCAGACGCTGTTTCATGCCGCCGGACAGGGCTGCGACCGGCTTGGCCGCATGTTCGGCCAGGCCGACCTGGGCCAGGACGTCGTCGACGCGCGCCAGCGGCACATCTTTCAGACGTGCGTAAAAACGCGCGGTCTCCAGGGTGCGCATGTCGCCGTGAAAGGCCAGTTCCTGTGGCACGTAGCCCAGGCTGCGGCGTGCATCTTTGCCCTGGCGCCGGGCGTCGAAACCGTTGACCACGATACGACCCTGGTATCCGAGCAGACCCAGCAAACATTTGATCACCGTGGTTTTGCCGGCACCGTTGGCACCCCACAGCGCGACGGCGGCGCCCGGCTCGACGCTGAAGCTCAAGTCAGCCACGGCGGTGAACCGGCCAAAACGTTTGACCAGGTGATCGACCGTAATCACGGGGTTCGGATGTGGTTGCGTATTCATGCCCATACCTGCCGTTTCGTGGTTTGGCTGCTGTCAGTGGTGCGTTGGCGCAGCCTGGGCTGACCCAACGCCAGGATCGCCGCCGCAACGCCCAGCAGTGCCAGTGCCGCCAGAACCGCCGGCAAACGGGCTGGTTGTGCGACCCCGGGCCCGGGCGGCAGCGGCACCGGCGCCATCAGCGGGTGCAGATCGGCCATTTTGGCCCGCGGCTGCGTGATCGGGACAGCGCGCGCGGCCAGGTCGATCGCATCGGCCGCCGGGCTCAACTGGAACAGACGCAGCGCCGGGTAGCGGCCCATCAGATTTTCGAAGAGGCTCACCGACCGGTAGGGCAGGTCGCCGATACCATCGCCGTTGGCATCATAACCGGCGTAATCGCTCCAGTAGTTTCCGCGCCCGTCAATTTCCAAGACGTTGCCTTTGAGCTCACCGCCGCCCTGGATAGCGACCTGTTCGGAGTTCTCCCAAAAGGTGTTGTCCCAAAAGTCAGTGTTGCGCACCAGGGGCAGAAACAGGATGCCGATGTCGTTGTAGGCAAACAGATTGCGTTGCACGCGGTCTTTGACACCGCTGGCGGCCGGGGGGTTGTCCAGATACACGGCCACCCGGTTGCCGACGAAGCGGTTGTCATGTGCCTCGATCCCATCCATATCCTTCAGACCGAGACCGTACCCGCTGGGGCCACGGTTGAAGGCAAAGGTGTTGCCCAGCACCGTGAGGTTTTTGCTGTTCATCAGATAGGCGCCGACCGAATTGCCTTCGAGATAATTACCCGTCAGGACGTTGTCGTCGTCGAACATGAAGTGCAGCCCGTACCGCCCGTTGCGGATGACATTGTTGCGAATGTGGGCGCCTTTGGAGAACCAGATAACGGCATCGCGCCCACCCTCGACGGTGTTGCCTTCCATGACGCTGTCGTGGCTGTACCACAGGCGGATCAGATCGCCGCGCACCGCCGGTGCCAGGTCGTAACCGCTGACCTGGTTGCTGCGTATCGTGCTGTTGGGCGCCCCATTCAGGTAGATGCCGAACAGCACCTCTTCCAGAATATTGTCTTCGATCAGGGTCCGTTCGCCGCGGGTTTCGATACCGCCGTCCTCCTTTTCGAGGACCTTGCCGCTGTTGCGCACCGTGAACCCGCGCACTGTCACGTCCGGGGCGCTGATATCGACGATAATGCCTGTACCGCCGCCATCGATCACCGGACGGTCCACGCCGACGAGGGTCACGGGTTTGTCGATCGCGAGATGCTCGTTGTACACACCACCGTGCACTTCGATCGTATCGCCCGGCTGAGCCTGGCTGATCGCTTCCGTGATCGAGTTCAGTGGCCCGTTCGGAGAGACAATGATCGGGCCGTTGAATAACAGCGTGTACAAGGCAACCAGTAACAAATACATTGTTTACACCTTGAACGTCAGCTGGCGGCCAAGCCGGTCGTCAGCTCCGCCTGCTTGCGCGCCCGCTCGGCATCGCGCAGCGGCTTGTAGGCGCGGCGGTGGAAGTAGAGCGCGATGATCAACACCACGGAAGCGGCCGCAGCCAGCCACCAGCCAATCGATAACGATGCGGTCGTTTGGAACTGACCCACCGTACCGGTGCCCAGGATCGCTGGGGTGAATGGTTTGATACTGCTGGAGAGCGGTGCCTTGGGATCGAGGTTGTGACCAAAAGAATACAGCCAATAGAACAAGTCAGCCAAAAAGATGAGCGGGTAGGCAATCACCGGCAGGGCCAGCAGGGCCGCCCACCAGTTGCGCACGAAAATTGCCGCCACCAACAGCAGGGCCAGGGCGGCAACCGCGATGACCGAAAACGATCGCTCGAAGGCGGCCGCTTCTTCCATCTTT
>JAYRNS010000545.1:0-4830 GCA_041912075.1 Anaerolineae bacterium | reverse complement strand
CTGCCACCAGGGCGACGGCCGCAATCAGCATCGTACGTCCAGACGGTCTGGTCGAAGCGTCGGTTGTCATGTTGACCTCACTCCTGTCATTCCCGGTCCAATTTCCGCTCGATTTCTGCCAGGCGGGTGTGCAGCTCGCTGAGATCGACACGATGCACAGCTTCAGGTCCTTCGAGCCGTGCGGAGAGTGCGTCCAGTTTGGCCATCACGGCTGCGTAGTCTGCGGTCTGCACGGGCTGCTCTGCTGACGCGGCGCCCTTCTGCGTCCGGCTGCGCAAAAACCACTGCGCCATGAAACTGGTGAAGACACTAAATAGACCGACACCCACGATCATCACCAAAACGCCGACCATTCGGCCGCCATTTGTCACCGGATACTTGTCACCATAGCCGACCGTTGCCACCGTCACGATCGTCCACCAGATAGCATCGCTGGCCGTCTGGATGTTGGCATTGGGATCCGGCGTCTCGGCACGCAGGATCAGGATCGCCGCCGCTTCCAGGACAATAATCACCGCCAGGATGACGACCAGCAGGGTGCTCTGGGCGCGTTTTTCGACGACCACATCGCCCACCCGGGTAAAATCGGGCCGGCGCATGTTGCGTATCATCCACCAATACCAAAGCAGGCGAGCCACGGCGATGAATGGCACCGGCAGGCTGCCCAAGAAGACAAGCCAGCCACGGAACTGTAGTAGAAAGCGCCGCCGGTCGTGTGCCCGATAAAGCCGATAACAGGCGTCCACGATCAGAAAGAGGCTGATGCCTGGTGCAATGATCATGATCACCTGCTGCTCCTGCGGCGTGCGCAGCAGGAACAGCAGAAAAGCATTGACCACCTGTACAATCGTCAATGTGATGACGAACAGCTCGTAGTTGGCGTTGACGACCAACCGTCGCTGTTCGCTGGCCACGGTCTGGCTGCTGTCCACTGAGTCAGGTACGACGGCCACGGTCAAGATGGCGCTCCTACTGCGGCGCGACACCGAGGCTGCCGAACAGTGCATCCAATGTAAATTTGCCCCCGGCCAGCAACACGGTGATGATCAAAGAACCCACGACCACCGTCAATAACACGACGATGGGTAGTATGATCGTACGCCACCCGCGGGTTTGGTGCGCCGTCGAGACGCCCATCCATACGGCGAGAAAAGCGAGCACCAACGTCAGCGCATGCACGACCGAAGCGATCGGCTGCCACAGCGCCAGCAGTTCCAGGACATAGACCGAGTTGGCAAACCCAACCGCACGTAGGGTCTTGGTAAAGGTGCCGCGTTTGGTGAGGACGTAACCGGCCGCAAACACCACGGCGACAGCCACGAACCACATGAAAATGGTCACCAGCCAGCCGGCAGCACTCAGGTTGCTTCGTGGCTGGATCATGGCCAGGCGCAGCAGCAGCATGACCATGCCAATCAGCAGGGCCGGTCCGGTCATGAGCCGGTCTAGCACGACCTCCTGGTAGGCGCCACGATCCAGTGTGATGCAGCGCACGGCGCGGCTCAGCCAGGTACCCACCTGGCGAATACCCTGGGCCAGGTTATGCGGCGCCCAGTCGCCCGGCTGTTTCTCCGCCACCACCGGCTGCGCGGCGACAGGCGTGCCACGCCGGTTGTTGAGGATGGTGAAGACGTCGGTCGAGTTGCGTGTGTCGGGTACAGGCATGTCGGGTGGGTGGAAGATAAAGGCATCGGTCTGCTCGCCGCCAATCCCACCGTGGCTGCCGATCAGCTCTTCGAGGGCGGCGACCGTACCATCGGCGTAGACCGTGCTAAGCACCATCAGGTCGCCGGCATGCGGGAAATCCATGACCCGTCGCACCTGCCAGGCTCGTTTTTCTATGGAAGCGACGCCGTAGCCCTGGGAAGGTGCATACATCGTGAGCGGGTCCTCGCCGGTGATCTCGTCGGTGTGCAGGTTGCGCTGTCCGTTTTTGCCGATGGCCACCGGTGTGCCATCGTCCAGGTAACCACAGACCAGGCCAATCCCCTCGTGCTGCACCAGGGCATCGACCATACCGGGGTAGGCGGCGGTGAGTTCGTTGAGGGTGATCTTGCGCGGGTAGAGGTCGAAGTAGACCTGGGCCAGGTTGCCACTGCCAAAGGCTGTGACCTGGGCTGGCGGGGCCTCGAGCTCTGTCTCCTGCGCTTTGACACCACGGTCGATCAGCTTCTGACCTTGTTTGGCCACCGTGTTGCCCATGGTGCCGCTGACGCCCTGGCTCTGGATGTTACCCAGCTCGGCACCCACTGCGGTCAGGGAGTTCACACCCGTGTCACCGCCCAGCGAGGCCGAGACGGCGGTGCCCGTCGGCAGCAGCTGTTCGATGTATTCCTTGATCGAAATACCGTAACGCATCTTGAAGGTCGGTCCGAACGACTGGCCGTGATCGGAGAGCAGGATCAGGTCGTAGGCGCGCGGGGCCTTTTCTTTGATCACGCGCCGGACGCGGGCAATCACCCGGTCGTAACGTTTGATTTCCCCAAACGCATCACTCGTCCACGGTCCTGAGTGGTGTGCTACTTCGTCATAGCCCGGCCAGGTGACATAAATCGAGGGTGCGCCACGCATGATGTCGAGGATGGTCAGGTTGGCGGCGATGTCACGCACCAGCACGGATGTCGCCGCGCGCACGAAGGGATAGAAGTGGGCCGTCCGCTTGAGCCGCGGTTGCACGTCCTTGCGCCGCTGCTGCCAGCCTTCCCACAGCTCGCGGATCACGGTGCCCAGGAAGAGGGCAATCGTGCGTGTGAGGAAGTAGGGGTTGAGCATCAAGAGACGCACGTCTTCGGCGCGGCGTTTGCTTTGTTCCGAGTCGGCCGTCATGAGATCAGCCATCGTCAGCATCGACTTTTCGGCATCACCGTTGAGCATGTTGTCGATGCTGGAGCCGCCGCGCATCAGACCGTTGCCCTTGGCGTAACGCGCATTGAGTTCGGCCGCATCCTTACCCGAAACGATCAGCTTCTGCTGGGTTTTGTCGAACCAGCGAAAGGCCGGGATGTCGTAGTTGTCGCCAAACATGATGCCGGCCTGGCAGGCTGAGGTCTGCGAGGGAATGCCGCAGTCGACGTGGCTGAGGACGTAACCCTCTTCGTCGATCATTTGTTTGAGGGTTGGCATCATCCCATCGGCCAGGGCCTTCTGCAGGTGATGGTAGCTCAGACCGTCGATCTCCATCATGACCAGGCCACGCCCGGCTTCGCTGGACCCGGCGAATGGGCTGCGCGCGGCCAGCTGCTCGGCCCGGTTTTGATACAGCGAACCCTCTTCGTCCACTTCGAGGATACTGGTCAGGATGACGTTGAAAATGGCAAAGACGATACCACCCATGACAGCGCCGAGGAAATTGACGCTGAATCCGGGCAGCAGACTGGCCGTGATCCAGAGGGCGAGTGCGTTGACCAGGAAACCAATGACAAACAACGCAATCCACCCCAGGGGGCGGGCAATCATCAGGATGATGGGACGAATCAACAGGTTGACGATGGCCAGCACGAGCGCTGCCGACACGGCCACGACCCAGGCGGGTGTCGTGCCGACGTTTTCGAGGGTAACACCGGGCAGGATCGCCGAGGTGCCCCAGAGCGATATGGCATCCACCAGCCAAAGTATGGCGAGGCGCACCAGCATACGCACGACACTGCGGATAGCATTGGTCATGAAGCAGCTCCTTGGGTGGTTGTTGGGCGGGTAGTAGCGCTAAGCATACATCATTCTCTGAATTTTGTATAATTCGCCCAAGGTCTCAATATGTCCAGGTGAGTGGTGATGCATGGCCCACATGACCGGGTAACTCAGGGAACCACGGCCAGGTCATTGTCGAAATCGGCCACGTTGGCGCGTGGGTAGTAGGGCCCTTGCGTTTGGGCCGGCGTCAATTGCAGCGTGCCCGACCCGATCCCGGTATCGACGACCAGATCGTTGGCCAGCACGCGCCCGCTGACACCGGTCGGGTTATCGACCTGGTTCAGGATCAGCATGTCGCCCTGGTTCCCGGCCTGGGCAAAGATGCCTTCCTGGCGCAGGGCCTGGCGGTCTTCCTCGAAGTAGAACTGGGTGGTGAGCAGTTCTGAGCCGTTCATCTTAACCTTGACGTGGATGTGACGCGGGCGCGGCTCGTACTGACCGGGTAGAATCGTACGGAAGGCGTAGTTGCCATCCTGGTCGGTGATCGACGTCCCGTAGAACTGGAAGCCGCGGTCACGATTGTTGGTCGACCGGTCATCCGGATGGTCGTAAATACCCTGGGCATCGGTGTGCCAGATTTCCACCGCAGCCCCCGGCACAGGGTTGCCGTTGACGTCCAACACGCGTCCGGTCAGCAGCAAAACCTCGCCCTGGGCGGTCGGCGCCGTCGTAAAGCTGCTGAACAACGCAGCCATCTTCTGCTCGGGCGTCGTCGCAGTGGCGCCTGCACTGTCCGAGGATACTGTGGCGACGGGCGTGTCAGCAGTAGCGGGGGCTATCGCCGGCGGTACTGCAGTGGCTGGCGCCAACGTGGGCGCCCGTGTTGGCGCTTCGACGGCCGTTGTGGTACTGGCCGGCACCGCCGTCGGACTCGGCGCAGCCGGCGTCACATTCGCACAGCCGCTGACCACCAGCACCATGAGCACTCCCACTGCACCGCGCCTCAGGTCCATCATTCGTTTCGTCATTGTACCTCTCCTGGTGTTCCTTGCCTGGAAAAATCACGCAGGCAGCCATTGTACCACACACCAAGTATTATGCGGTGAAGACACTTCCATTCACCATCCAACCCCCTACCCCCAACCCCCAGCCCCCAACCCCCAATCCCTAACCCCCATCCCCCACTTGCCCGTGCCGGAT
>JAYRNS010000544.1:0-6006 GCA_041912075.1 Anaerolineae bacterium | reverse complement strand
GTCGTGACCGCAAAAAAGAGAACGAAGACCGGGAACAACGGGCCTGGCACCAGATGGGCAATGGGCGGCGCATTGTTACCGCCCGTTACGACTAGGTCCGTGAATAGCGCCAGTACGACCAACAGCGAGGCCAGCACGTAACTGCCAATCACCGCGCCATCCAGGGCGCGCGACCGCACGTTCGTCGACGAGAGCAGGGCGTGTGAAAAGTGCAGATAGGCCGCCGGCAGGAAGGCAATACCCAGCCACTGCACCCGCAGCCAGGGTTCCGCCGCCGCTGACACGGTTGTCCGCCCAATGGCTACGTCACAGGCATAAACCACCGTCAGACAGGCCAGCAGCGCAGCAAACGAGCGCCCCACGTTGCTGAGCAAATTATGGCCCAGGACGTAGACCAGGAGCGCAAACGACAGAATGACAGTCGCCGAAGACAATATCAGGTTTGCCTGGGCGATGAGTCTTGTCCAATCCACCGCAAACATTATGTCAATAATCGTCTAGCGTAACATGCCGCCAAAGAACAGCGCAATGTCAAGGTTGGCAAAGTAGCGTTCGTTGAATCCACAAAACGACAGGCCATGTTTTTGGCAGAAACGAATGGCCGGGAAATTTTTGCTCTGAACCGCCATCATCACGCGCCGCGCGCCACGCTCCACGCCCCAACTATGGGCGGCATACAACAGTTCCGATCCCACTTGGCGCCGGCGCCAGGCCGGCGTCACCACCAGGTGATCGACCCAGCCCAAGTCACGGTCGGGCTGCAAGCTCATGACCGCATAACCGACCACGCCACCGTCCATCTCGGCGACCAACACACAATCACCGCGTTCCCACTGGTCCAGCAGCCCCTCACCCCAGCGCGGATAGGGCACGCGCACGGTACGCGGTAACTTGATCATCCGAAACGTGACGGCAATCGACTCCTCTTCTTCCCGCTCATCCACCTGCCAAACGTATTCGGTTTCGAACGCGCCATCGATGTGATAGCAGCGCGTCAAGTCCGCCAGGTTAGCCGGACGAATATGCATGAACCCCAAACTTTCTTTTATGGCGCGGCACGCAGGCGCTGGAAATAGATGGCCGCGGCTTCCGTACGGTTGCCAACATCCAGTTTCTGATAGATGTTTTGCAGGTGGAATTTGACCGTGTTTTCGCTCAGAACCAGGCGATCGGCAATTTGGGCGTTGGTCAAACCTTGAGCCACCAGTGCCAGCACCTCTTCTTCGCGCTCCGACAGCTGCACCGGTCCGAGCTCGGTCTTGTTCTGGGTATGACTGACGAGCCAGCGGCGTGCCGCGCGCGGAAAAACGAGCTGGCCATGATACACCTGCCGGATCGCCGCCACGGTTTGGGCCGGCGGCTCCGTCTTGAGCGCGATACCGTCGGCCTCCAGCTCGAGGGCGCTTTGAAAGGACTCCCCATCACTAAACGCCGTCAGGATGAGCACCTTGGTGGTCAGGTTCTCGCGCCGGATTTGCGCCAGACATTCGAGCCCGGTCATGTCGGGCAGCTGGATATCGATGACAGCGACGTCGGGCCGTTGTGACCGAACCTCGAACAGCAGCTCGCGTCCGGTCATGGCTGACCCTACCACGTCGATGTCTGGCTCGTGTTTCAAGATGCCACGCAAGCCTTTCAACAGCAGCTCGTGGTCATCCGCCAACACTACCCGAATTGGCCGTTGTCCCCCAGTCATGTCCTGCCCATTCGTCCCCACCGTCACCCCACCACCGCCTGCCCCACCCCTACCTCCAAAATCTCAAATCCAAAATCCAAAATCAATGCATCGGTATCCTCACCACCACCCGCGTTCCCTTGCCCGGTGCGCTCTGCAGCTCGAACGAGCCACCCAGCATACTGACCCGGTCGCGCATCCCGCGCAGCCCGATGTGACGTTCCTCGCGCGCGCTGTGCGCAGCCAGCGCCGCGGGGTCAAACCCGGTACCCTGGTCGGCCACCACCAGGCGGAGTGCTCCGTTTTCCATACTCAGCCGCACAAACTGCTGGCTCACACCGGCATGTTTGTGGGCATTGAACAGTGCCTCCTGGATGATCCGGTAGATCGCGATTTTGACCGGCAGCGGTACGGCCGGCAGGATGCCGGCCACTTCCAGATCGACCGTGTCGCCGGTCAGCTCTTCGTGTTGGATGATCAGCCCTTCGACGACAGCGGGCAGGCTGCGGCGGGCAAACTCGGGTGGGCGAAAGGTGCTGATAAAATTGCGGATTTCGGTGAGCGAGCTTTCGAGCAGCAGCGCGATGCGCGGCAGCCGCTTTTGCAGTTCCTGGTAATCCGCCTCGGTGAGTGCCATGCCGTGGGCCAGCTGCGTCTGGATCAGATTGACCTGCGACAGCGCGGCAAACATATTCTGCACCGGGCCATCGTGGATGTCGAGAATGATCCGTCCGAATTCCTCCTCATTGATCGCCAGCATGTCGACTGAGGCGGCGCGGGTGATCTCCCACCGATCGCGCTGTCGTGCCAGGCTCAGGTGCAGTGCCAGGCTGTGTGCTGCCAGCTGCGCCCATTGATGACCCCATTCCGAAGACGTTGTCTGGGCCAGTCTCAGTTCCCCCCAGGACTCGTCAGGGCGTACCACCGGTGCCGCGTACCAAACCGGGCCGGCACCCGACGTCTCGCCCACAGCGGCCAGCAGCCGGCCCTCGTGCCACCACTGGGCGGCGCCGGCGCCCGCCACCTGCGATACCTCTTCCAACAACGCCTGGTACACTTCATTCATGGCGCTAATTCTATCACAGCCACCCATCTGCGCCAAGCGATGACCGGGCCAGCGCGGCGCCGTGGTCTCGCTCTAGGAGTCTATCCGAAAACCCTGCTAGAGGTTTCGTTTTCACGGGAGAAGAAGTGGTTTTCGGATAGACTCTAAAGCGCTTTTTCGTAGATGCGGTAGCGCTTGTAAACAGTGGCACCGATCATCACGGCGATGCGGTTCATCATCTCGTTGTTCTCCAGAATCCACCCCATCTCGCCATAACGGATGCCTTTGGCGGTGGCGGCGCGCGCCGTTTCGGCCATCAGCAGCGCGTCGACACCACGGCCGCGGTATTCGGGGATCACCCCCAGCAACAACGTCCGCGCCCAGTCGATCTTGCGGCGGTACCAGAGCGCCTTGATGATGGTGATGGGGTTGACCCGGCCGTTCATGCGTTTCAGAACCTGGTTGAGATCGGGCAGGCTCAGACCCATGCCCACCACCTTGCCCTTGTCGGGACCGCTGGCCAATTCGGCTATCCATACCAGGTCGGGATCGATCACCTGTTTGAGCTGTTTGGCCAGGTGGTCCATCTCGGCGTCGGTCATCGGGACGAAGCCCCAGTTCTTCTCCCACGCGGCCAGATAGATCGTCTTGACGTATTGGACTTCGGCATCGAAGTCGTCCATCCTGGCCTTGCGTACGGTGACTTCGCCGCGGCGCTGCACCTTGTCGGCCACGCGCATGAGCTTGGAGGGAAGGAGATTCAGGTCCCGATTCTCACCAAAATCGAAGTAGTAAGCGTTGAGGTCCATCGCCTTGTGGAAGCCGGCACCTTCAACCAGGTTGACGTAGTACGCCGGGTTGTAGGTCATCATGACCACCGGCGGCGCATCGAACCCCTGGACCAGCATCCCCCACTCGTCGTTCGAGCTCAAATTCGCCGGCCCGCGGATCACCGTCATCCCGCGTGCCCGTACCCAGTCGCTGGCCGTGTCAAGCAGCGCCTGGGCCACCGCCGGCTCATCGATGCATTCGAAAAAGCCAAAAAAGCCGGCCTTTTCAGCATGAAACTCGTTATGCCGGTGGTTGACGATGGCCGCGATGGTACCCACCATCGCCGGCGGGGCGTTCGTCGTTTCAGCCCCCGAAGCCGTCGCCACAAACAGTGCCACGTCCATGTGGGCAAATGACGGGTTACGTTTCGGGTCCAGCATGGTTTTGCGATCGCCGATGAGCGGTGGCACCCAGTTGGGATCGTGGCGATAGAGCTGCCATGGGAATTTGATGAACGCCATCCGCTCTTTTTCAGTCACAACCTCATGCACCTCAAGGTTTCTGACTGGCATTGGATTCCTCCCCTTCAGCGTTTTTGTGTTGACAATCAAACCGCTTGCTGTTAAACTGAATTTGTGCCGCATCCGGGCCCCGCGCTGCACCGGTCATTCTGTGTTTACCCCAATGCCGCTGCTGGGAACCTACTCGGTGAATTTGCCTGGTTTTCAACGCCGATTTTTGCTCCGCCGAAATCGTGCATGACACCGAACAGCTTCCCTGCACCGGCACTGGGGAAGGGATTACACCTATGCCACATCGCACCGTGCTGGAGGCCAAGCGCCTCGGAATCTTCAGTTGTCTCGTCGATGCACCTCTCGAAGAGGTGGCTAACCGCATTGCCGAAGAAGACATCAGCGGTATGGTGGTCGTTGACCAGGAAGGTTTTTTGGCGGGCGTCATCACTCGCATCGATCTGCTGCGCGCCTATGTCTCGGTCCCAAACTGGAGAAAAGAGCAGGTCAAAACGTTTATGAGCAGCCGGGTCATCACGGTTGGACCCGAGGCAACCCTGCTAGAAGTGGCCAAGACGCTGCTCGACAATCATGTTCATCGGGTTGTGGTTGTGCGCGAGGAGAACGGTCACAAGCGGCCGATTGCCGTCATCGGTGACACCGACCTGGTCTACAACATGATGCAGGCCTGACACACCGCGGACGACGCCAGCGTTTGCGTAGGTCACCCAACGTCATTCATCGATCACCATTTCGCCAATAGTGACAGAAGTCCGCAACCGCACCTCGCCGCCTGAGAGGATCAGCCGCGGGGATGCGGTTCCGGACGCTGGTGTTCGCACCATTAACCCGCCGTCTCACCAGACGAGGTAGCCGTTCAGGATATCCGTCGGGTGGTCCGCAGAGGTTTTTTGCCTATTCGTCGGGTGTGCGCAGCACCTTCTTGGCCAGTTTGCCACCGGCCTTGATGGTGCTGTTGACCGCGTCGGTCAGCGCCTCGGCCCCCTTGGCGGTGACCTTGATCACGCCTTTGGTCAAATCGCTGGCAGCATCGGCCAGTTCCATGCCGCTGTCGATGGCACTGCCGCCGATGCCCGAAACACTCCCCAGCACGGCACCGACCGCGGTGGCGCTGGCACCAATGGCACCCATGCCGGCATTGAGCGAGGCGTTGGCCAGACCCTGGGCGGCGTCACGTGCCGCAGCGCCCATGTCACCCTGGGCGGCTTTGTCCACCGCGCCGCCCACGTCACTGGCGACACTGCGTGTGGTGCTACCCAATGCATCGCTGGCAATGCTGACACTCAGCAACATGCCACCGGCCGTCCCTTTGACGCCACCAGCCACAGCACCCACCGAACGGGCGGTTGCTGATATCACCTGCTTCGTGCTTTTGCCCGCCGTACCGGCCAGCCCACTAACCGCATCGACCGCCTGATCGCCCGTCGATCTGACTTCCATCGCCGACTGAATCGCCGCGGCCTGGGCGGTGGCCGACGTTCCCGACACCACACTGCCGGCCAGTTCACCCGCCCCCTTCAAACGTTGGTACACCGGGCTGGGTTTGCGTCTGCGCCGCGGCCGGTCCTGCGCCGTTGTTTCCTGTTTGACTTCTTCCGTCATACCTGCCTCCCACACTGCCTGCTGGTGTTATCGTTGATACATCCAAACACTGTATCAACGATACCACCAGCCCGCCAAAATATCAAATTTGCCTGAACATCTCCGCTCAACGCCATTCGAACGCACGGAGCTGGCTGGGTGCACTCAGCGGCTGCGGCGGATTCATGTCGGCGGGTGGCACCGATTGCAGCATGCCTTCTGGCACGGCCGTACCAAGTGGCACGACGACCGGTAGCCGGCCAGGCTGGCGGGCCACCACGACCTGCCACTTCCAGCGCCGGTCTTCGACCGTGCTAGGCAAACGCAGCGCATGGTCGAGCCGCAGACTGGTGCCCTTGAGGTAGTACACGCGCGTCCCTTCCAGACCTTCGGCGACGGGC
>JAYRNS010000543.1:0-3652 GCA_041912075.1 Anaerolineae bacterium | reverse complement strand
GATCGCTGTGCGCTGGCGGTCGAACTGCTTCTGCAGCTCGGCCACTTCCCGGGGCGGCAGCGTGTTGGGCAGGCTGGCGCTGACCTGGGCTTCGACGCGGCGGCGCCAGCTGAGCAGATCCTGCATGCGTGCGGAACCGATTCCAGATACGCGCTGCAGTCGTGCGACCTCGACGTCGGCAGCCGTACGGATCCCGTGCCTGATCAGGCGGCGTGTCAGTTTGGGGCCGATGCCGGGGATGATGCTGTCCTGCAGGCTCACCTGGGTGAGCAGCTCGCGCAGCTGTGCCCGGCGCCAGGCTGCCAGTCGGTCCTGGCTGCGCCGGTTGAACTCGTTTGTTGCGGCCATAATGTCATTCGAAAAACGAGCCGCCAGTTTGGCATCCTGTGCGTCGATGTTCTTTTTGACCGACTGGTACTTTTTGACCGCGTTGCGGTGTTGTTTGTCCAGACGCCGCGCCTGTCTGCCGCCGCGCCGCCGCTGCCGCACCAGCCGTGCGCGCTCAGCAAGCAGGTCTGAACGCCGGCGAAAGGTCGGCAATGTGACATAATTATAAGCCAGCAGAACCACCATGAGGGCCAGGGTCGAAGCCGTCCACAGGGCGGCCCACTGCCAGATGATCAGACCCAGGCTGGCCATGTAGACGACCGCCGCGCTGGTGACCACCTGGGCGCCGATGCCGATGCGCTGTGGCCAGACCTGTGCCGGCAGCCACTGGCTGGCGAGCAGGGCCGGCCGCACGGGCGCGACAGCAACGGCCGGTGGCGGGGCGGTCACAGGTGCGGGTGTCACGGGAACAGTGGCCGGACCCGCGCCAATCGCGGCGGCCGCCGGTATACTGGTGGTAGCCGCCGCGGCGGCTGGAGTTGGTGCGGTGGTCGCCGCACTGGCCGCAGCGGTCGTCGTAGCGGTTGCCGTTGGCGGTCGCGGTCGCGGACTGTCCTGAAGGACGGTCGCATCACCCGGCAGCCAGCCAGGTTTGGTCGTGCGCCGCACGAGGGCCACTTCCTCGATGACGACCTTCGGATCGAGCGCGGGCACCTGCTGCGGGTTGGTCTGCACGATTTGGCTGACAAACCCAGCCAGCGGACGCAGCTGTACGTTGTAGCCGTTGGACAGGGCGCGTAAAATGGGCGAGCGGGCCGGTGCCTTGAAGTCTTCGGCGTGGAACAGCAGCGCTTCGTCGTCGCGTCCAAACTGCTGCCACAGGGTCGGGTCGAGGCTCAAGGCGACCAGGGATAGATAAATCACCCAGGCCGAGAAGTTGTCCAGCGAGGCATCGAAAAAGTGCTCGCTGCGCTGCGGGTGCTGGTAATTGCGGTGGCCAATCTCGTGGCTTTCGCGACCGC
Source organism: Anaerolineae bacterium (assembly GCA_041912075.1). Taxonomy (GTDB): domain Bacteria; phylum Chloroflexota; class Anaerolineae; order SSC4; family Amarolineaceae; genus SSC4. Next base: position 2,303 of record JAYRNS010000543.1, on the reverse strand, counting down.
TGAGCGACGGCACGTACATACCGTCGTAGTCGATCAGGCGCAGCTCCTCGTTGGCGACCAGGACGTTGCCATGCTGCAAGTCGCCGTGGGCAATCCCGTGCTTCTGCAGGTCCAGAATCAACGCCGCCCAACGCTCCGAGAGCCTGGCAATAGCATTCGGCCGGCCCAGGTTGCGCGCCACATACTCGGTCAGCGCCTCACCCTCGATCCATTCCATCTTCAGGATCGGGTACCAGCTGCCCTTGACCTTGATGCCCTGCGCCTGGAAGTCGAAATTGACCATGTAGGGCAGGGCGGTTTTTTTGAGATAGGTCGAGATCGCGCGATAGCGTGCTTCCTGGTCGGCGTGCCGGCGCGTGAAACACTTCACGCCCCCCTGCTGGCCGGTGACAAAAACGCGATATGCCTGGCCAAACGCACCACTGCGTGGCCAGGGCATGCCGGGAATGCCGCGTCCCGGCGCATAGGTTTCGACGCGCCCCGCACGCAGCTCTGGATCGGCAAAGCAGTAACGAGGGTGTTGAATCGCCTCGTCGTACTCGTTTGGCTGCGGGGCAACGGTCAGTTCGCTGGTCATCTTGACTCGACCATGGGCCGGCGAAAAACCGAAAACAAGAGGTGCACTGGTTGCTGCGGCCACCGTTATGCCTGCATCTTTCGCCTTGACGTTACCGGATGGGTGCTGCGCGCCCCCATCACGCCGCCGGCAGCACCCGGTCGTGCGTCACGATGATGCGCACGAGGGTGGTGTCGTCGTTGCGTATCTGGTGGGCTGCGCGCAGTTCCGCAATCCATGCGGCGTATGCGTCAGCGCCATCCGGCATCGAAAACCCCTCTAGAACTTGCATGGGCTGTTCACCCGCCTCGTGGGCTCCCAGGAACCACGCGGCGAGCGCATCGGTCATCAGCACGAACTGGTCGCCATCTTCCCATTGCCCGTGTACCGTCCGTCGGGCCTGGGCGACGCGCACGTTGTGCTGGGGCCGGCTGCTCACCAAAAACGGCCGGTTGGTAAAGTCCGCGGCCGCGCTCAGCGGAAAGGCAGCCAGCAGCTCACTATCGCGTACGTGGCAGAGACAGCTGTCGCCGACACTAAAAGCGCGCCAGCGGCCACCGTTGGCGGTGTCGCGCAGCTCGAGGCCCAGCCAGGTCGAAAAAGCACCGTCGCGCACCTTTTCCTCGGCATACCAGGGCAGCGGCCGTACCGAGACCTGCTGCAGCCATTCGGTCTGCAGTGCCGGCAGACCTTCGACCAGTTTTGTCGGTGTCAGGTGACCGGTGCCGTAACCCTCCACCAGCAGCTCAGCCCACAACCGGGCGAACGAGCTTTCGGTGGCGCCGTCGGCGATTGCCACACGCGCGAGACTCCGCCGCCGCACCCGCCGGGTGATGGGCGCGTGCAGCGGCGGAAACATGGCGTCCTCGTAATCACTGGCGTCGTTGCCCGCCTTGGGCAGGGCAAAGCGGTGAAACGTCAGGTGCATGGATTAACGCAGGTTGCTCGGCCGCGTGCCAATATCCAGGAAACGGATCAACGAGACCATGTCGGCATTGAATACAAAACCGCGCGCCTGGTCGTCGACCTGATACCCTTCTTCCTTGGCCACCCCTACCATGTACTCCGGCAGGCTCGACGACATCTCGAACAGCTTGCGTGCATAGGCATCGGGCATGTCATCGGCGTTGGAGGGGAACTCCAGCGGCGTGACCTTCTGCGACGAGATGTGAATATTGAACAGCAGCGCATTACCGTCCAGCGTGGCCAGGTTCTTCAATGCATCGGCCGCGGCACCAGGGTCACCGTCGGTCGATTCCCCATCGGTCACGTGGATCACGATCGGCGGGAAGCTCGAGGGGTGCTGGTCGACCCATGCCTGCAGAATCTGCTGCGCCACGTTGAGTGTTTGCGCCATGGGCGTGCCGCCATGGGCCACTGGATCGATCCAAATCGGGAATTTGACCTTCTGCTCGATGATACCGCCGGCGCCGTCGTCCATCTTCCGTGTACGCTCTTCGACGCGCACCGGCAGGTTGGCGATCTCGCTGATGGCCACCAGGTCCCGGCCGGCCAACGCGCCGCCCCAGGCCGGACCCACCTTAGCGCCGTAACCGATGATACCAACGTAATAATAATCGCGCACACCCTCCGACTTGGCGCACTTGATGACGAGGTTCTGCACCAGGCGGTTGACGACGTCGGCCAGCCCGTCGGCCTTGCGTTTGCCGCCCGGGCCACCGAACGGGTCGGCCATCGAGCCGGACTGGTCGATCAAAAAGAGAAACGCCGACGGATTCGTGCGGCT
>JAYRNS010000542.1:0-3021 GCA_041912075.1 Anaerolineae bacterium | reverse complement strand
TAGGGGAGCGAATTGCAGGGAGTGCCGAACTCCCGTTCGGCAGCGTACCAGGCGAATAGATGGCCAGGAGCACCGTCATCTTGGCAGCGACGCGCTATTTGTTGATTCGCTGCTCCCATTCGTTGACGGCCGCGCCGGAGCCGGATTGTCGGAGCGCCGCTAAGATGGCGGCGCTCTGGGTAGACACTGATTTAGCGCAGCAGCTCATTCGCGGCGCGTAAGCCGGACAGCGCGGCGCCTTCCATGAAACCCTGCCAGCTGTAGAAGGAATCGGTGTGCTCGCCCGCGAACAGCAGGTTACCGACGCGGGGGGCTTCGTAGCCAGCGATGGTTGTAAACTGTCCCGTGCGGTAGCAGGTGTAGCTGCCTTTAGTGAAGGGGTTCGACGGCCAGTGCTCGAGGTGCACAAGGTACTGCCCGCCCTGAACCGTGGCCGCAGCCTGGGCGCCCGGATAGACCAGGTCCAAACCAGATAGAAACTGCTGGGCTTCCACCTGCACGTTGTTAGGGTCGAGGTTGGCGCCGCGTGCGGCACTGGAATAATCGGTCAGAATGGCGCGTGTTGCGGTTGCCCGCGTGGGGTTGGTTTCCCACGTGGTCTGTACGTTGGCCAGGTCGGCATACGCGGCGCCGCTGCTGCCCAATGCGGCCCATGGACGCGCGGTAAAGCCGACCATCATCTTGGCGTTGGTGCCGTACCCCAATTGGTTGATCGCGAGCAGCTTTTCCGGTGGCAAGTTGAGACTGACATCCAGGTCGATGTCACGCAGCACACTAAACGGAATGGTCACCACCACCGCATCGTGGACCCTGGTGACCGTCGAACCGTGATGATCGAACGTCAGCTCGATCCGGCCGCCAGTGCGCACAATCCGCAGCAGCTGCATCTCCAGGTTGATTTGGCCGGCCAGACCGGCTGTCAGCCCAGCCACCACACCGTCATTGCCGTCGACCAAATGGTAGCGCTCGTCGCTGAATATGCCAAAGGGGGTGAATTTGGAGCGCCGGTCGGCGTGGATGAACATCAGGAAGTTGAGGGCTGACTGCTGATCAGCCGCCAGACCGTACTCCGCCTCGTACGCCTCGATGATCGCATGTTTGATGGCCGGCGCAGCGGGCAGGCCGGCACCATTGTTGCCCTCCAGGTAGTCGAGCAGGTTGATGTTGTCCAACCGGATGTCGTCCGGCGTCGGATTGATCGCCGTGACTTCGGGCGAAAGCGCACGCAGATCGATACGCATGGCGCGCACAAAGTCCCGGTATTCATCGACAATGACCGACTCGGGTATGTGCTGTCCTTCGAAGTAATAGAACACCTCGCCCGGCTGTTTGCCGATGTCCTCCAGCCGCAGGCCGAAACGACGCGCATAACCCAGCATGGTCTTGTGCAGGTTGTCGACCAGCTCACCGCCGCGCTCCGCCACCTGGCCGGGGAAATAACCGCGCAGCGACCAGCAGCGGCCACCGGTGCGGTCTGCTGCATCGTAGAGGACCGCGTTCACCCCGCGCCGTTTGAGTGCGTCCGCACACGCCAGGCCGGCCAGACCCGCCCCCACGATGCCAACGTCCAGGGCGGGGGGTGGTCGCACACCCGTCAGGCGCGGCGGTGTGACCAGGGCCACCGCCGCCGCGGTCGCCGCGCCCTTCAGAAACTGGCGCCGGCTGACCGACCGCGCCAGCATGTCGTCACGCATGGCCAGCCCTTCGTCGCTGGGCAGATCGTGCTGCTCGAGAAAATGGGCCAGGCGCAGGGTTTGTTTGAGCTGATCGAAGTTGAACGAACGACCCATGGTACCTCCTTGGCAGTCCAGGATGGGGGTATCACGGCGCGGGGGCCGTGCTGGTGAGGTTTGGTGGCGTGTCAGGTGCGGGTAATACTACCCACGACCAGCCAGATGTCAAATCAGGCCAGCGCAACCACCGAGTGCCGGTGCAGGGAAGCTGTTCGGTGTCATGCACGATTTTTGCTCCACAAAAATCGGCGCTGAAAACAACGCAGATTCACCAGGTATGCTTCCTGCACCGGCACGAGTCAGTCGAGCAAGACCTGGCTGACGATCATCTGCGCGTGGTCGATCTCGTCCTGAATGATGGTGTGACCCATGTGCGGGTACAACCTCTTGTCTACCACGCCACCCATCTCGTGCAGCACGCTGGCGGTCTCGTGCACTCGCCCTACAGGGATGTGGGGGTCGGGATCACTGCTCCCCAGGAAAACAGGTGTGCCCGCCAGGGAGCCGGGGTAATTGCGTGGTGTACCCGGGGGACCGATCAGACCACCGCTGAAGGCCAGCAAACCAGCGTAGCGGCGGGCGTGACGCGCGACGAATTCACACGCCAGGCAGGCACCTTGCGAAAAGCCGGCCAGCACGATACGCTCGCTGGTGATGCCGGCCTGCTCGATTTGCGCCATGAGTTCGGCGATGATCTGGAGGGCCGACGAAAGCCCAGGTTCGTTCTGTTGGAGCGGCGCCAGGAAACTGTACGGATACCAGGTATTACCACGTGCCTGCGGTGCCAGGTAGGCAAAGTCCGGGTGGTGCAGGACACCGGCCAGGGTCAGGATGTCCTCAGCACTGGCGCCGCGACCGTGGAGCAAGACCATCGCGGCCCGCGCCAGATGCAGGGGTTGGCCGGCGGTGACCACCGGCTGGTGCTGGTGCGGGCCGCTCAGCGTTGATCGGTCGGTCATGGCGCCACGTGAACTATTGGCCGCTCCGAAGGAGCGGCCATGGGTCGCTCGATGGCTGGGAGCACCCGCTCGATCTGCCCACGCTGCGGCTCGAGCCAAGGCGGGAGCTTGAGGCTGCCGCCCAGCTGCGCAACCGGTTCATCCCAGGTGAAGCCGGGTGGATTGGTTGCGATTTCGTACAATACACCCGCCGGCTCGCGGAAATAGATCGAATGGAAATACTGGCGGTCCTGCACCGGCGTGACGTTATAGCCGGCGGACAAGAGTGTTTGCCGCCAGGCCAGCTGGGCGGGGTCGTCTTCGGTGCGAAAGGCGATGTGATGGACGCT
>JAYRNS010000541.1:0-10686 GCA_041912075.1 Anaerolineae bacterium | reverse complement strand
TTCGGGTGCGGCAGCGGTCGAGCTGGCCCCGCAGGGCGCATACGTGCGGCGCCTGCAGCACCAGCTTGCGCGCGAGGCCAACCTGCTTTCGCACAGTTATGGGCGCGAGCCGCAGCGGCGGGTGCGGATCTACCGGGAATAGCGCGTGAGCCTGTTCATCACCTTCGAAGGGCCGGAGGGCAGCGGCAAGACGACGCAGATTGCCCTGCTGGCCAGCCGGCTGACCGCAAAAGGTTACGACGTGCTGGCCACGCGCGAACCGGGTGGCACCGCCATCGGTGACCGGGTGCGTGCGCTGCTGCTCGATGCCGCGCACCACGAAATGCAGGCGGTGACCGAAGTCCTGCTGTTTTCGGCCGCACGCGCCCAACACGTCTATCAGGTCATCCGTCCACACCTGGCACGCGGCGGGGTGGTGCTGTGCGATCGTTATGCCGATTCGACCCTGGCCTACCAGGGGTACGGCCGGCAGCTCGATCTGCCGACCCTGCGGATCATCACCGCGTTTGCTACCGGTGGCCTGGGGCCTGACCTGACCATCTACCTCGATCTGCCGGTTGAGTTGGGCTTGCAGCGCAAACGGGGCGGTCATGCCGAGGAATGGAACCGCATGGAACAGCAGACGCTCGAGTTTCATGCGCGCGTGCGTGCCGGTTACCTCGAGATGGCGCGGGCCGAACGGCACCGCTGGCTGGTGGTCGATGCGGCCCAGCCGGTCGATAGGATCGCGGGAGCGGTCGCGCAACGCGTGTTGGGGTTTGGATTTTAGATTTTGGATTGGGCATGATTTGTGGTGCGAGTGCGGGGAGGTGAGTTATGAAACTGGTCATGGTGATTGTGCAGAGTGATGACGCGCGGGGGCTGCTGGATCTGTTGATCCGGCGGGGTTACAGTTCGACCGTGATCAGCACGACCGGAGGATTTTTGCGCGAGGGCAATTCGACGATCATCATCGGCGCCGAGGACGAGCGCGTGGATGAGATTCTGCGCCTGGTGCGCGACAGCTCACGCACGCGCCGGCATCACGTCAACCCGCTGCCGCCGATCATGGAGCCGGGAGAGCTGTACCTGCCGACGCCGGTAGAGGTCTCGGTGGGTGGTGCAACGGTTTTTGTGCTCAACGTCGAACGCTTCGAGAAGTTTTGAGATTTGTTTCGTTCAATCCATCACGCCAAAATCGCTGCCCCCGCCGGGTCCACCGGCCAGATCAGGCATGGCGCCCTCGATGTCCTCCGGGCTTTCACCTGCCTCGAGCCGTTCCACGACCTCATGGAACTCGTCGCCAAGGTCTTCTCCCATTTCCCGGCTCATCCGTTTCATCCAACGTGCCATCGAGCGGGGATCGTTTTCGTCCAGATCACCGAGCATGTTGCTGTCGGCCATGGCGTCGAGCCGGCTTTCTTCGGAGCGGACGACAGACACTCGTGAGATCAGACGGCGCAGATGCTGCCCACCGCAGCGCGGGCACACCGGTGTACCCTCGGCCGCGGCCGCCATGGAGCGCCACAGCAGGCTTACCCGGCGGCTGCAGTCGCTGCAATAATACTCATAAATCGGCATGGTACGCCTCTTCTTGTGAATTGATGCTGGCGAAATTATAATGGGACCGGGGATGCAAATCAAATCGCGCACGCTGTGACCAAAAGGAAGAGTGCATGGCAGATATGACCTACGAAGAACTGGCCGGCTGGTACGCCAGTTTGCAGCAGCCACGACCGGTGCTGGTGGTGATCAGCGGCCCGTCGGGCGTGGGCAAGGACAGCACGCTGGATGAGCTGAAACGGCTGGGCACACCGTTCTATTTTGTGGTGACGGCCACCACGCGGCCACAGCGCACCAGTGAAATCGATGGAGTCGACTATCACTTCGTATCGATGGCCGAATTTGCCGAGATGATCAACCGTAACGAGCTCCTGGAGTACGCCATTGTCTACGGCGACTACAAGGGTATCCCCAAACGCCACGTGCGCGATGCCCTGGCCAGCGGGCGCGACGTGATCATGCGCATCGACGTGCAGGGGGCAGCGACGATTCGGAAGCTGGTGCCGCAGGCCATCACCGTGTTTATGACGGCGCAAACCGAAGAGGAGCTCGTCATGCGTCTGCAGCGCCGGCGCAGCGAGCCACCGGGTCAGCTGGAGATTCGGATCGCCACCGCGCGCCAGGAACTCAAACGGGTTCAGGAATTCGACTACGTCGTCGTCAACCGCGAGGACCGCCTGGAGGAAACCGTGCGTCAGATTCTTGCCATCATCACCGCCGAGAAGTGTCGCGTCGATTGGCAGCCGGTGCAGCTATGAGCAATTCATCCTGGATCGACAAACCGCCGGAACCACCAGCGGAGCCCACGCCCGGGTTGGTGCGTATGGCCATTCCCCTGTACAAACCGCAGTGGAGCTACATCATCCTGGGCACGATCGTGCTCATCTCGGTGCTGGTGGAAGTGCTCGGGTTCGACGCCCTGCTGAACTACGGTGCCAAGATCAACGCGGCGATTGCGGCCGGCCAGTGGTGGCGTCTGCTGACGGCCATGTTTCTGCATGCCGGCATCTGGCACCTCTTTTTCAACGTCTATGCGCTTTTTCAGCTGGGACCGGAGACCGAACGGCTGTTCAACCGTGAACGTTTTCTGGTCATCTACTTTTTGTCGGGGTTGTATGCGGGTCTGGCCAGTTATGCGTTCACACTGGCACCTTCGGTCGGGGCGTCGGGTGCCGTCTTTGGCCTGGTCGGTGCGCTGATTGCCTACATGCGGCGCTACCGGGAGATCTTTGGCCGTTTTGGACAGCAGTACCTGGTCAACATGCTCGTCATCGTCGGTATCAACTTTGTCCTGGGTTTCGTACAGCCAGGGATCGACAACTGGGCGCACTTTGGCGGTCTGGTGGCTGGTTTTATCATCGGCACGCTGCTGCTGCCGCGTTACGCACCGCCGGCCTACATGGACGAGCACGTCCTGCGCGACGTTTCATCCCGCCAGCGTGTGTGGCTCGTGGCGCTGGTTGGCCTGTTGGGGGTGGCGGCGGGGGTGCTGCTGGTGACGGCGCTGCTCAATGTTGGATTTTAGGTTTTGGATTTTGGATTGCTCACCCAGAGGTGCAGACGATCGTGACAGGCGGCAGGTCACCGAAAACACTGGCGATGCGTGTCCTGGAAGGGCACGGCATCCCCTATGAGCCACTTTATTACGACGTGATCGACCACCTCTCCGCCGCCGAGGTAGCGGTCGCGGTGGGTCTGCCACCCGAACAGACCTTCAAGACACTCGTGGTGCTGCCCGCCACACCTGGTGGCAAACCGGTGCTGGCCCTCTTACCTGCCGATGCCCAACTCGACCTGAAAAAGCTCGCGGCCGCAGCCGGCGAAAAGAAGATGCAGATGGCGCTGCAGCGCGAGGCCGAGCGCCTGACCGGTCTGGAAAAGGGGGGCATCTCCCCGCTGGCACTGCTGGACAAGGGCTGGCCGGTGTTTGTCGACGAGACAGTCATTCTGTTCGATCGCATCGAGATGAGCGCCGGGAAGAAGGGAGTTGGGGTGCTGGTACCGGTGGAGCCGGTGCTGGCGTTGTTGGGCGCGGTGGTGGTGGAGGTGGGAGTTGGGAGTAGGGAGTAGGGAGTTGGGTGTAGGGTGTAGGGAGTAGGGAGTAGGGAGTAGAGAGTAGGGAGTAGGGAGTAGGGAGTAGGGAGTAGGATATAATGGAACGTGTCCGGAGTTGGGTGGGAGTTCTCGTGGGTGGGGAGAGCACTGTGGAGCGGATGACTGTTAACGGATTGAACAGTTTGGGGCGCCGGGCGATAGGAGATTCGTTGATTCGATGTCCAATTCGTTGACGGCCATGCCCGCTACGAACCCAGCGGGTGGCTGCGGATGACGCCGCCGGCGCGGGGGTATTTGGAGGGTGTTGGTTTTTCCTTGACGATCAAGACCAGGCTGCGGTGTTCGTCGAGACCGGGCACGTCGACCTGATGCGCACCCGCGACGCGACCGCCCAATAGATCGATGGACCCACCACATTCAGCAATCTCCAGCTGCGGCTGCAGGCCCTTATAGGCCATCACCCAGCCACCCACACGGGCCAGCGGCAGCAGATACTCTACGAGGATTCGCAGCGGGGCGACGGCACGAGCCGTGACGACGTCGAACCCAGCACGCCAGGGCGGTTTTACCGCCAACTCCTCTGCCCGACCCTGCACCGCCCGCACCCCTTCCAGCTCCAGCACCTCGATCATGTGTTCGAGAAACGCCACCTTTTTGCCCGTCGCCTCGAGCAGGGTCATGTCGAGACACGGCCAGACCAGCTTCCACGCCAGCCCTGGCAGACCGGGTCCGCTGCCCACGTCCACCCCCACGAGCGGCGTGGTCAGCAGGGCTGCGAGGGACTCCTGGCGGGCTGCCGCCAGCCACGGCAGGGCACTCAACGAATCGAGGAAGTGATGGGTGGCAATGCGTTGGGGTTCGGCGATGGTGGTCAGGTTGAACCGCTGGTTCCAGTCCGCAAGCTCATCCGCGTATCGTTCGAACTGCGCCAGCTGCGTTGCATCCAGTATCAATCCAAGCTGTGCCGCATGCACAGCGAGCGGGTTCGCCAGGTTCATGGAACGCCCGCCCCGGCCGGCTGCAAAACTGCGGGCTGCGCTGCCACGGGTGCCGGTCGATAGCCTAACAGCCGCAGACCATTGAGCACCACAATCACCGTGCTCCCCTCATGCCCGACCACCCCCAGCGTGAGCGTCACCACGTTGAGCAGCGAGCTGACGATGAGAAAGACGATCATACCCATGGCGAAGGTCAGGTTCTGCCAGACGATGCGCACCGCGCGCTGGCTCAGTTGGATAGCATAAGGCAGCTTGGCCAGGTCGCTCGACATCAACACGACGTCGGCTGTTTCCAAGGCCACGTCGGTCCCGCCGGCGCCCATCGCGATGCCCACTGTTGCGAGGGCCAGGGCCGGCGCATCATTGACCCCGTCTCCCACCATAGCGACCGCGCCGTATTCAGCCAACAACTCGCGTATCGCAGCCACTTTGCCCTCGGGCATCAGACCCGCGCGCACCTCGTCGACACCGGCGGCTTCGCCAATCGCCTGCGCCGCGCGGGGGTTGTCTCCGGTCAACATGACCACTTTTTGAATACCGGCCGCTTTGAGCGCGGCCACGGTTGCCCGGGCCTCCGGCCGCACGATGTCTGCCACGGCGATCAGCCCACACAGGTTGTCATCACCAATCGAGACGACTGTTTTACCCTGCGACTCCAGGGCGTCGATCTGTGCGCAGACAGCCTGGGGTATGGCGATGCCGCGATCCAGCAGATAGGCGGGTGTACCGATGTGCAGGTGCTGGCCGTCCAAACGGGCCGTCACGCCGCGCCCGGCGCTGGCCTGCAGGTCACTGGCTTCGTCGATCACCAGTCCCTCGCTCTGCGCTGCCGTCACGATAGCCTGCGCCAGCGGATGCTCGGAACGGGCTTCGACAGCGGCCGCGCGTGCCAGCAGATCAGTACGGCCCCAGCCATTCAACACCACAATGTCGGTCACCCGCGGCTTGCCCATCGTCAGGGTACCCGTCTTGTCAAAAGCCACGGCACGTACCGTCGCCAGGGCCTCGATGTAGGCGCCACCTTTGAAGAGGACCCCATTGCGCGCCCCAGCCGCAATGGCCGACAGGATCGAGGCCGGCGTCGAAATCACCAGGGCACACGGTGAGGCCACGACGAGCAACGTCATCGCACGATAGAAGGCATCCGACCAGCTCCAATTCAGCACGAGCGGCGGTACAACGGCAACCAGGGTGGCAAACACGATGATGCCGAGCGCGTATTTCTGTTCGAAATCGTCTAGCCGCTGCTGGGTGGGTGCCCGTTTGCCCTGTGCCTCTTCGACGAGCACGATGATGCGCGCCAGGGTCGATTCTTCGGCCCGCCGGTCGACACGAATCGACAGGGCCCCGCCGCCGTTGATGCTGCCGGCAAACACGTGATCCCCGGCACCGCGTAAAACGGGGATCGATTCGCCCGTGATCGGGCTCTGGTCGAGGGCGGACTGGCCGGACACCACCTCACCGTCAGCGGGAAGACGCTCGCCCGGGCGCACGTCGAGCAGATCGCCCACCTCCAGTTCTTCGACCGGCAGCATGACGTCGCTGCCGTCGCGGCGTACGCGGGCCAGTGCGGGACGCAGGTCCATCAGTGCCCGAATCGCCTGGCGCGTGCGGTCCATCGCATAATGTTCCAGCCCGTTGCTCAGCGCAAACAGAAAGAGCAGGATCGCCCCTTCGGTCCACTCGCCGATGATCGCGGCACCCAGGGCGGCCGCCACCATCAGAAAATCGACGTCGATGTGGCCTTGCCGCAGTGCATTCAGCCCGTTACGTGCGGCAAAGCCACCCCCCGCCACGTATGCCATTACATACAATGGCATCCACAGGGCGCGCGGTGCACCGGCCCGTTCGGCCAGCCACCCAGCCAGCAGCGCCAGGCCCGTGATGGCTGTATAGACGAAGAGGCGGTTGCGCTCCCACCAGCCATCGGGCAGCCGGAAGTCGTGCGCGCGATAACCCAGGGCGCGCAGTTGGCCCATAACGTCGGCCCGCGTTGCCGTGGCCGTCGACAGATACTCGACCACCACGGTACGCGAGAGCGCATTGACCGAGGCGTTCATAATGCCCGGTACCTGCTGCAGACGGCGTTCCAACACCATCGCGGGCAGGGTGCGGCATGCATCCGGCAGGTCGAGCACACTGTGGTGGACACGACCACCAATGACCAGTCCGACCTGTTGGGCGAGGGCCTGCAGCTGTTCGAGCGAAAAACAGCGCGGGTCGTAGGTGACGGTCAGGGTGCTGGTCTCGCGTTCGATCACGATGCGCTGGATACCCTGGCGCGGGCCAAGCGTCGTGGTCAGGGCATCGATGCCAAAACGCGACGGTTCGTGCCAGGTAACGTCAGGTGCAGCTGTGCCTGGCAGGGCGATGATCGGTAAGGTGATGGTACGGGTGTAGAGTGCCATAGGGTACCTTGGTTGAGTAGGAGGTTATCGTTGAGGCGTGAGGACGTGAGGCGTGAAACGGGAGGACGTGAGGCGTGAAATGTGAGGACGTGAGAGCGTGAAGCGTGAGAGCGGGAAGACGTGGGGCGTGGGGCGTGAGGGTGTCATGCGTGTGATTGCCAGCGGGTGAAATCTTGCTTTCTTTGCGCCACGAGCTCCTGCAGCGATTCACGGTGGGTCACGTTCCATTCACCGGTCATGAGTTGTTTGACTTCCTCTAGTTCCAGGAGAAAAATGTCGGCGACGTTGGCAATCCGTTTGTCGGCGACGGTCTCCTGCGCTGCGGCATTGACCCAGATGCGTGTGCCGGCGAGCCAGCGTGCGCGGGCGTCGTCCACGTCATCGTACGTGTCCGCCACGCGCCGCCGCCACTGCACATCGGCCTCTAGACCACGGCGCTTGAGAAAACCCACCCGGCCTGCCAGGGTCTGTTCGGCCGCGCGCTGGCGGTCCTTCCATCCCACCCACGCCGTCTCGATGAACGTTGGCCAATCGATGGATATGCCGGGCGCTGTCTCAGCCCAGCGTGGGGCTGCAAGTTCCAGCTCGTCGGCACTGCGATAACCATAGGTCGTCATCAGTTCGGACAGGGTGTTCGTGTCGCGCTGGCTGGCGGCCTGGGCGAGTGCCTGCTCGTATGCGGTAACGTGACCCGTCAGATCGGTAACTTGGGCTGCCGCTGCTTCTGGCCAGGCCTCTTCCTGCCACTGCTGGACACGGGTTTGCGCCGTGCGTAACGCGACCGCCAGCTGCAGCCGCAGAGCCTGAACACTGATGCCCAGGTTTTCGATTTCTTCCATGACCTGCAGCAGGTCCGCCTGTCCCCAGTGCGTCTGGCGCACACGGTCATACCAGCGTGTGGTGCGTGCCGCGTAGTCCGCCGCGCTGGCCAGGGCCGCCTCCGTGGATTTGTTGCCCTGGCTGCCCACGCCCCACTGCGCCAGCAGCCCGCCACGCCCCCCCTCGCGACTCGCCTGATCGAGGCTCAGCCCCCGTCGCTGGTACGGCCGCCCCTCGTGCAGGCAGAAGATGCCGTCATCACCCGGCCAGGGTACATTGAGCTGGCCGGCAGCACGCCGGTAGGCTTCGGCCAACGTTGGCGCCAGAACCGACCAGGTGAAAGGCGTCGGCCGCCCCGGCAGCACCGACCGGTCGTTGACCCCTTCCCACACGGTCAAGTCAATCGTTCCCTCTACCACAAACTCGTCCCCCCTTATCACGCCCTCGCGTGTCACGTTTTCACCCCTCACGCGCCACACCCTCACGTTTTCACGCCCTCACGCTCTTACGCCTCACGTCTTCACGCCTCACGCTTTCACGCCTCACGTTTCACGCCCCACCCCTCACCCTCTCACGCCCATTCTAATCCACAACTTGCGCACCGTCAAAAGTCGTGATGATTTGAACGAATGACCAGAGACGGCTATAATCCCTACGCACGGCCGATATCTGACGAAAGTGAGCACTGAGCGGCACAAGATGTGGCATTTAGAACTGAATGGACACTCGCTGGGTATTGCCGATGTGGTGGCGCTGGCCAACGCCGGCCCAGGTGAGGTGCAGTTGAGCCTCTCCCCAGACGCGCAGGCCCGCGTCACCCGCGCGGCACAGGCCGTGGCGCAGATCGTGGCCAGCAACCAGCTCGTCTATGGCATCACGACCGGTTTCGGCGCCTTCAAACAGGTCGCCATTTCGGCGGCGCAGACCAGCCAGCTGCAGCGCAACATCCTGCTCAGCCACAGTGCCGGCGTCGGCGAGCCGTTCGACACGGCGGTCGTGCGCGCCATGATGCTCGTCCGGGCCAATACGCTGGCGCTGGGTCATTCCGGTATCCGGGGGGGCGTGATCGAGCTGCTGCTGCGTATGCTGGAACGCGGCGTCCACCCCATCGTGCCCAGGCAGGGCTCGCTGGGTGCCTCGGGTGACCTGGCACCGCTGGCGCACATGAGCCTGGTGTTGATCGGCGAGGGCGAGGCGGAGGTCGACGGCACCGTCGTGCCGGGTGCGGACGCCCTGGCCCGCGTGGGCCTGGCACCAGTCACCCTGCAGGCGAAGGAGGGCCTGGCCCTGACCAACGGCACCAGCCTGATGGCGGCCCTGGGCTGTCTCGCGGTGGCCGAAGCCGAAAACGCGGCGGCCGTGGCCGAGGTAGCGGGCTGTCTGTCGCTCGAAGCACTCAACGGCACCACCCGCGCCTTCGATGCCCGCATCCACGCCGCGCGCCCCCATCCGCGCCAGATCGACTGTGCGGCCCGGCTGCGCAGTCTGCTCGACGGCTCGACTTTCGTGCGCAACCATCGTGCCGGACCCGATCTCGATCCACAGGATGCGTACACCCTGCGCTGTATGCCGCAGGTGCATGGGGCGTGCGAGGATGCGATCAAATATGCGCGCTGGGTGGTGGAGATCGAACTCAACAGTGCGACCGACAACCCGTTGATTTTTATCGACGAAACCACCGGTGCGGTCGACGTTATTTCCGGGGGTAATTTTCACGGTGAGCCGCTGGCGATTGCCTATGACTATCTGGGTCTGGCGCTGACCGAGCTGGGCAACATGGCCGAACGCCGGCTCAACCGCCTGGTCGACAGCAGCGCCAACGGCGGGCTGCTGCCACCGTTTCTGATCGAGGATGGCGGTTTGAACAGCGGCTTTATGCTGGTGCAGTACACCGCGGCCGCGTTGTGCAGCGAGAACAAAGCGCTCGTACACCCCGCCAGTGCCGACACCATCCCCACGTCGGGCAACGTCGAGGACCACGTCAGCAACGGGCCAATTGCCGCCCGGCAGGCGCGCCGCATCCTGCGCAACCTGGAGGCGATCCTGGCCATGGAGCTGCTGACAGCCGCGCAGGCCATCGATTTTCGGCGACAGGCACTTGGCCCGGCAGCCCGGCTGGGGCGCGGCACCGCACCGGTCTACGCCCTGGTGCGTCAGCACGTGCCCTTCGTCACGCAGGACACCGTCATGGCTGTGCTGATCGAGCGGGTGCGCGTGTTGGTGACATCAGCCGCCGTGGCGGAGGCAATAGGTGAGATGTAGTGCCGGTGGGGTGAGTTGAAAACCTCGGGGATGTGCGTTATAATCTGACCAACGCTGGACGCAGGTGAAAATGATGCTAGAGACTCTCATCTCCAAACCAATCTATCGCGTTTTGACAGATCTGACACAAGAGTCGCGCGTAGAAGTGGCGCTACCCCTTGCTATCAAGGATTGGGTGCGGCTGAAGCTGACTGAAGCTGGCGTACAGCGGCGCACCTTCGAGATCAAGTACGGTATGGATTTTGTGGCTTTTCAACAGGCCTGGCAAGAGGAACGTATTGCCGACGGGCACTCCTATGACGTTGAGCATGACTACTGGGAATGGGAAGCCGCAGTTTCGGACGAAGAACGGCTCATTGAAATGTTGGAAAGCCTGGCATGACGCTCGAAGATTTCCAGCGTGAGGTTTTTGTGGCCGCGATATCTTCCCCCGTATGCGACATTCCGCTGGTGCGCAGACTCACGCCGACCTCGGTCAACATACGCCTTGACGTCAAGTCGGGTGGATTCGTAGAGGCATTTCACAATGAGCAGAGCGGCACCACTGCGGACGCACTGGTACGTAATGGGAAGCGTGTGCCTGGCGCCGACAACACGGGCGG
>JAYRNS010000540.1:0-9313 GCA_041912075.1 Anaerolineae bacterium | reverse complement strand
GAGGATGTCTGCTGGTTAAGCCGTAGGTCACAGCTCCTGCTGTGACGGGATACCTCGTCCACGTCCATCGCCATGCCGGCGAAGCACTGTCACCACGGCGGCTGCGCGTAAGAGGACGTCTGTGGGTCGAGTGTGTCGTCACAGCAGGAGCTGTGACCTACGCGGTGCGGTGGCTGCTCGTCGGAGGATGTCTGCTGGTTAAGGGTGTCGTCACAGCGGGAGCTGTGACCTACGAGCTTTGTGAGTTGTTCCTTCGTGCCACCTCAAGGTTGAACGGCACGTTGTCGAGGTATCTCTGGCGCATCGTCACGTCGTCGATCTGGGCAGCCCGCTGCCGTAACAGTGAGGTACCGAGGTCGAGGGCGCGCCGCGCCAGGGCTGGTGTATCGGCAAATCGCCCACCCAGTGACTGCGCAATCTGGGCGCAGATAAGGCACACTTGTACCGGGTACTCGACCTGGTTGGGGTCATGGGTTTCCATCCAGGTGAGCGCGGCAATGACGCCGCGGTGGGCTTCGTCGTGCCGGCCGGCCGCCAGCGCCACTTGCGCCAGCCCGGCGATGGCATCCACCGCCGGACCGCTGTGTGGCTGCAGCCTGTCGCGAATCGCCAGTGCCTGTTGAAATGCCGTTGTGGCGGCAGTCAGGTCACCGGCCGCCGCCTGCGCATAACCCACATGGGTGAGGGTATAAGCCTGGCCGCGGCGGTCGCCGATCTGCTCCTGGATGGCCTGGGCGCGGGTCAACAGGTCGCGTGCGGTGTTTACGTCCTGGCGGTAAAGCGCAATCAGCCCCAGAGTATCGAGCGCAACGGCTTCGCCTTCACGATCGCCAAGATCCCGGCACAACGCCAACGCCTGCGTGTAACTGGCATGGGCCGCGGCAAAGTCACCCAGATCGAACTGCAGCCCACCCAGGTTACCCAACACAAACGCTTCGCTGTGCCGCCAACCGCTGATCCGGCTCAGTTCGAGGGCCTGTTGCATGTCAGCCAAGGCGGCAGTCAGCCGGCCAGCCAGGTGGTGAACCGTTGCCGTCATACGCAGACACTGGATCACACCCCGACGGTTGGACACCTGGTCGAACAAGGTGCGCGCCTGGTCGAAGTGGGCCTGGGCAGCCGCGAGCCGGTCCTCGTGATAATCTGTCAGACCCAGGTCGAATTCGATCTGGGCACAGAGATCGGGCCGGTTGTTGTCCTCGGAAGCCAGCAGCGCCAACTCGAGCACTTCGGCTGCCTCGACATAGGCACCGCGGTGGATGAGGATTCGGCCGTATAAATTGTACGCCTGTGCCTCGAGCAATGAGCTCTTGGATGCGCGCTGCACCGCGCGTTCGACCAGCACCAATGCCTGGTCATAATCGCCTGTGACGCGAGCCAGGTTGGCCTGCCGTAACTCGATGCCGGCCAGGCGTGTGGGGTCGCCAGATCCGGATGCCATTTCGGCCAGCGTTTCCAGGTCTCGCGCCTGGGCGACGTGCTGTCCCATCCAATCGTACACCGTGGCGCGCTCGAGCAGGATGTCGTAACGCTGGGTCAGGTCGGTTTCCGCAGTCAGTTCAAGGGCGCGTGTCAGGTGCTGTGCCGCTTCCGTATGCGCAAAACGGCGTGTCGCCCGCTGAGCCGCCTGCCGGTGGTAGGTGGCGGCCTTTTCGGGGAGACCGGCGGCATCGAAGTGCCAGGCCAGCTCGACGGCTACGTCTTCGAGGCGCGACCGGTACAGCTCTTCCAGCACGTTCCCAATGTCCTCGTGCAAGTAGACCCGCTGCACGTCATCCAAACCATCGTAAAGGTGCTGCTGCAAGAGTTTGTGCAAAAAGCTGTAGCGGGACACCCGGCGATTCTCGATCCGCTCGATCGTACCGGACCCAATCAGGTGTTGTTTTTTCCCCAGCTCCTCACCCAAACGCAGCACCAACCCGCGTTCGTCGACGCCGCGCAGACGCGCGACGATTTCGGCGGTGAATCGTTCGCCCTCCACACTGGCCACGTTGAGCGTGTCACGCAGGTCCTGGTCCAGCCGGCCAATGCGTTCGTCCAGCACACCTTCGACACGTGCCGGCAGGATCGACCAATCCAGACTGGGTGTCTCACGCCAACAGCCCGCCGCGTCCGCTTCGATGTTGCCGCGGTTAGTGAGAGATTCCAGCAGCTCGATCATAAACAGCGGGTTGGCGCCTGTATGCCGCAGCAGCTCGGCACGAAATGTGGGGGAGAATTGATTCGGCACTGCATCCAGGTACGCATCTACCAGCCCGGCTGCCGCTGAGGGGTCCTGCCAGTCCATGGGGATCGTTATGTCACCGTAATAACGCTGGAACTCCGCCATGACCTTCTCCAACGGGTGGCGTTGGCTGTCACGCGGCAGCGCTACCTCGTCAGGTCGGTAACAGCCCACCACGAGGAGCGGTGCACGATCGATACGCCGTCCAAGGTGAAAGAGCAGGCTCAACGATGAGCTGTCGGCCCACTGCAGATCGTCGATGACCAGGATCAGCGGATGGCTGGCGGCGAGGGTGCACAGGAACCTGGTGCACTGCTCGAACATGCTGTCACGCTCGATGGTGTCGGCCGGCAGCTCGATCTTCGACGATCGTGTCGCCGCCAGTTTTTCGAGTTTTGCATCCAGACCGCTGTGTTTGGAGGCCGAACGGCTCAGGGTTGTGATCAGGTTGCCGCCGGGCACGAGTGTGTCAACCAGCTGGTACCCGACGTCCAGCAGAATCATACCCGATTTGACGAGTGCTTGCTGCAAACGGCGCGCGTTTTCGTCGGTAATCACTCCCTGCGCCCGTTTCTGTTCCAGGTCACCCGTCAGCAAACCGAGAATCTCGCGAAACGGGAGGTAAGCTTCACCCACACCGCTTTGGGCGTTGCAGTCGCCAATGGCCACGAGCAGCGTGGGATATCGTTCCTGCGCCCGTCTGGCAAATTCGCGGACGAGCGCCGTCTTGCCAATCCCCGCCTCGCCAACCACGAAAACCACACGACCCCGTCCGGTCAAAGCCTTTTCCAGAACACCGTCGAGTTGGGCTAGCTCGGGCAAACGACCGACAAACTGTCCGTGATTCATACGTGACCCCAACCGAGCGTTACGGGTGAACCCAACCAAAACAGCTGCTGATCGTCTGGACATCGACGACATCAATGGCGCCGTTTTGGTCGACATCCGCTGCCGGCAGGTAACAGGGCTGGCCGGTGGCGCAGCTCCATGCACCCGCCGCCGGTCCAATGTCGCCCGCAACGTCAACCTGGTTATCCTGATTGAGGTCCATCGCACTGCAAAAGTACTGGGTCTGCGTGGTTTTCTGCAAAGGATTGTCCAGGTACGATCGGGGGGTCTGACCCACCGGGCCGGCTGCGGGCGGCAGGATCACCCCGCCCAGGGTGATCCGTAGGATTCCGGTGGGGTTCTGAATGACCGTCCCGGCCTCACCATACGAACCCACCGTACCCGTTTGCGCCGGGTCACCGTCGGTGCAGTTGCCGGTGGCGCTGTTGTCCCGGTAGTAGTGGGTCGCCGTGCCGCCGCCGGCCGACAGGTTGTTGAGCGTGACGATGCTTCCCTGGCTGCCGCTGTACTGCGTCCAGCTGCGCGGCGCACCGGTGATGCTGGCCGGTACACCGTCGATGACGTCGGTGCTGCCGGCCGAGTCGTAGTAAGTGGCGCCAGTGTAGCCACTGGCCGCCGGGTTACGCAGGTCAAAGGTCACGTGGATGTAGCTGACCTGGCAGATGTTGGGATCGGATGCGAGTGCGGTCAGGTCGAGGCCGGACTGCACGTAGAGGCTGTCGCGGTAGATGTGGCTGGGTGTGATGGGGCTGCCGCCGGACACGCGCACCGGACCATCCAGGGTTGGCTGCAAATCGAAATCCGGCGGCAGATACTGTGCCAGACCGGTCTCGCACAGGTATTGGGCGGGCAGACAGAATCCAAGAACACGCGGCCGGATGCCAATACGGATGTGGGTGCGGTCCAGGATGTCGGTGGGGGTTGGAACGTAATTTTTGATTTGCAGACTGTCCAGACCCGGGTGCCAGCCGGTCGCGCCTGGATTGAGCGGTGATAGCCCGGCATTGTATGCGGGTGAATCGAAGCTGTGGTTGAAGGCGTTGTAGTTGATGTAATCCGTCGTGGTAACGACCAGCGAATCCTGGGTACGAAAGACGTAGACCCAACCTTCGTCGGTGGGGTTTAGCGGGTCTGCCACCTTGATGGCCACGCGCGGCTGTGACATACGGTCGCTCAGACCCAGCCAGGCGGCCGGCGGGGCCTGGCTGCCCAGATCACGCACCATGACCACCAGCTCGTCGTTGCTATCGAATGCCGGAATCTCGTCAGTTGTAGTGTAGTTACCCGCCGCATCGACCTGGTCGATTTGGAAAGGAATACTCTGCCAGGCCTGGCTGGTTGACTGGTACGAGTAGACGAACAGATCACCCGTATCAGCGCCCAGCAGCGTCGTCAGCTGACTGCCGGACAGGTTGACCGGTTCCCACGAACCAGGTTCGATACGGTCGGTGTTGGGTGCCGCAGCGGCCAGGCTCCAGCCTACGGCCAGCAGCAGCAGCGGCACGGTGGCCGCGAGGAGGACACGGGTTGCTATGCGGTGCATTGGGTCGTCCTTTCACGGTACTGATGGGATCGTCCACTTCAGCAGCTCGAGGCTGCTGAAGCCGGTGGGCTGGTGGGGCGATCAGACCCCGCCACTGGTGACGGCTCAGCCCGGCCTGGCCGGGCTTCGTATGGGTAGCCGCGACTTCCAGCCGCCCGGCAGTAGCGCCGGACGGTGTCTAGTCCATGGCCACCATCCGACTATTCATGATTTGCCAGGCCCTGGCATACGACTGCCCCACCAACGCGTTCAGGTCCAGTCGATTCTGCTCGGCGCGAATGGCTTGTGCCAGGGCGCCTTGCGGATCAGCCGCCACCAGACCGTCCAACACCGCCTGCAGGTGCGCCATCGTCTCACGGGAGACGATCAGATGGTCAGCGCGTACGTGATCTTGTGCACGCAGGGCCTCCAGGCCTGGGGCAATGTCGCGCAGGAATGCCGCCATTTCCTGCCGCAGGTTCGCATCGTGCGCCAGCACGCCGGCGGCAGCCGCGCTGTGGCGGTAGTACAGGTCGATGAGATGATCCCCGGCCGGCGTGCCACGCAGGACCTGCTCGCGGGCCTGGTACACGAGGAGGGTGAGCTGGATCGCCTCCATCGGGGATGAGAACACAGTGCGATCGGCCGTCGTCTCCTGGACCACACAGCCACCGCCGGTGCAGCTGGGGCCGGTGTTCATCTCCACCGCCAACAACGCCGTATCCACCTGGGTGCAGTCGGCGGTCGTGATCCCGGCCGTGCCGACCAGGTCCAGGCACGACTGGTTGAGCGCATTGTAATCGTCGAGCAGGGTTGCCGATGTGGTCAGGTACTGGCTCAGGCTGCGGTATTGGACGCGGCCCATTTTGTCCAGGCCAATCCCGCTCACCGTGCGCCCGTTGAAGGTGCCGCCGGCGGCCATCAAATACGCGGCTTTGTTAGGAATACCGCTGTTCGTGTGAACCCCTCCGTTATCGGAGCTGGTGCACACGTAACTCGACACCCGGTCTGGGTCACCAAACTGCGGCGGATCGGCCATGCTGCGGATGGCACCGATACCCGGCAGATCCTCACCCATCAACCAGGCCACGGGTGGTGTGTCATTGCCGGCGCCGTTGGTCTGGTCGATGATCTCGCCAAAGATGTCAGAAAACGACTCGTTCAACGCCCCCGACTCGTTCTGGTAGACCAGGTTAGCCTCGTGTTCGGTGACAGCATGCGTCATCTCGTGCGCAGTCACATCGTCGATGGGGAAACCATCCCCAAAAACCATCTGCGTGCCGTTCCAGAACGCGTTTTGATAGTTGGTGCCATAATGCACGGTGGCCCGCATGGCCGCGCCTGCATTGTCGTAACTGTCGCGGCCAAAGCTGCTGAAGTAGTAGTTGTAGGTATCACCCAGATAATCGTAGGCGTGATCAGCATCGGCGTCACCCGTGGGCGGGGCACCTTCGCTGCGCACCAGGGTGCCGGGCAGGCTCTGGGAGTGATTGGCGGTATACACCTGCCGCATGCGGGCGGTATCGAGCTCGTTGTACGAAGTCAATACCGCACCGGTGTGGGCGTCGATTACGTACAGGGTGCGGGCCGGACGTGCCGCATCGGCCAGGCGCACCAGCCAGGCCAGGTGGTTACCCCGCACAGCCGGGTCGATGACCGCGCTGTAGACCTGAAGGTCAGGCCGCGACCAGAGCTGCGCGGCTGGCTCGATGGAGCGGGCGCGCTGGATGGCATCAGCGGCCGTCAACCGGGGTGCCGTGTCGAGCACGATGTCCGGTACGTAATGGCCATTGACCGCCCGCACCGTCACCGCATCGGGTGCGTAGTGCACGATGACCTCGGCACCAAAAACGGGTACACCCTGGTGAACCTGGCCAAAACGCACGTGGGTCATGCCCAGGTTGTCGGTCACCACGCGTTGGCCGTGAAGATTATCCGCCACACCCGGCATACCAAGCGCCAGCTCATGCCGCGCCAGGAAAGCCAGTGCCGTGCCGTAAGGGTCTTTGGCGAGTTCGGCGGCCGTGGCACCCCCTGAAACACCCGGTATCCCGCGCAGGAACGTTACGGCACCGGTCACCGGGTCGCGCGTGACGGTCAGGGGACCGGTGGCAGCCTGCTGGAGACTGTCGGGTGCCGGTGGCGCACCGGCGGCGGGCAGGCTCGCCGATGCAAGCACTGCCAGGATGACGACGATCGTTGATACCAGGACGATGCGGCGGTTCATGAACACCTCCTTTGACACTGGGTCACGTGACGACGGCTCATTGGCGGCAGTGGGCAGGCCAATTATAGCGCTTTCGCGGGAGAAAGTCTACTGGGATGATTCGCAGCCGCCATCCAGGAATGCCTGCCAGGAGCAGACAAATCGCACCTTGCGGCGCGCCTGCAATTTCTGTTTTTGCGCGAGACCAGATAAAATGAAGGAGATGGTTACCTTACACAAAACGTCAGCCGCCGCTCTGCTGTTGATGCTCATCCTCAACGGCTGTGGCCAGTTGATCACCCGGCCGACCGCCACGCCCCTGCCACCCACCCCCACCGTGGCCATGACGGCGGTCGTCACGCAACGACCGACGGCCACGCCAGCACCGTATACGCCGGAACCGACCTTTACCCCGACGGTCACCCCGACGCCGGTCATCTACGCGATCCGGCGTGGTGACACGCTGGGCGCGGTCGCGGCGCGGTTTGGGGTGACCGTGGCTGCGCTGCAAGAAACCAACGGCATCGCCGACCCGCGCAGTCTGCGCATCGGCCAGGAGCTGATCATTCCGGCCGTGGCCGGAGCAGCCGATCCTGCGGTCACACCGACCCTGACCCCGGTTCCGGTTACGTACACCGTGGAAAACCTTTATTTTGCTGTACTGCCCGAGGATGGGCTGTACGTGCTGGGCGAGGTCTACAATCCGGGGGACCAGCCCCTGGAACAGGTCGAAATCAGCATCAGTCTGCGTGATGCCGCCAACCAGGTTGTGGCGTCGGCGCAGGGTGGCACGATTACCGATTACATCGAAGCCGGTGGACGCGGCCCGATGGCTGTGATCTTCGCCAACGCACCGGCATCGTTTGCCAACTATGTGGTGCAGCCTGTGCGTGGACTGCCTGGTTATTTGGGCAATTACTACCGCGATCTGGAGATTCGCAACACGAGTGGGAGTGGTGAGTTCGGTTCTTACATCGTCACCGGGCAGGTGGTCAACGTGGGGCCCGAAGACGCCGTAGAGGTATCACTCGTCGTGGTGCTGTACGATGGCCTCGGCCGCGTGATCGGCGTGCGCCGTGCCGAGCCCAACCATAACGTAATCCCGCGCGGTGGCCACACCGACTTCTCGATCGAAGTGGCACCGGCCACGGGTCCCGTGGTCCGATTTGCCGTGATTCCGCAGGCCCGCCGGCTACAGGTTACGCCTGCGCCGTGACAAGGAGACGTTCCCGACACTCGATGTCCACACAACCTACCAACCAGGCCGGTTTTGCCTACCGCGTTGCGCACCTCATCATGCGCACACTCCTCAAGCTGCTGACGCATTGGCACGTCGAGGGCAGCCAGCATTTGCCGCTCGGTGGTGCGGCAATTCTCGTGACAAACCACCTGCACCGCTTCGACGGTGTCGTGGTGGCGGCCACCGTGCCGCGACAAGTGACGACGTTTGCCGCCGACAAGTACCAGCACGACCTGTTTTTTGGCACCCTGCTGCGCCTGGTTGGCAACCCGATCTGGGTGGCCCGCGGTGAGCCCGACCGTCACGCTCTCAAACAGGCCTTGGAGGCGCTGGAACGCGGTGAGTTCCTGGGTGTGGCGCCTGAGGGCACACGCAGCACCACGGGTGCTCTGCAAAAGGGGCACGACGGCGCCGCCTACCTGGCCTCACGCACGGGGGTGCCGGTGGTACCCATGGTGATGTGGGGACAGGAACAGGCATTCAGCGCGTGGCGCCGTCTGCGCCGTCCACACGTCTACGCCGTCGTCGGCCCACCGATCGTCCTGCCGCCCGAGGCGCAGCGGGCACGCAGCGCCCAACTGGCCGCATACACCGACCAGATCATGCAGGCGATGGCGGCGATGATGCCTGAACCATACCGGGGCGTGTATGGCTCGTCAGTCCTTCAGGAAGCTGTTTGAGAAGGGCCGCACCGGCTAGAGGAGACCCGAAGGGTCTCAGGGAACAACCCCCGCCAGCGCCTGCGTGAGACGACCCCACTCCTCCAAACTCAACGTTTCCGCGCGCCGGCGGCCATCGATGCCAGCCTGGGCCAGTGCCGCGGCGATGACCGCGGCCGGTAACCCGAGACCGCCCGTCAGACTGTTATGCAGCTGTTTGCGCTTCTGCCCAAACCCAGCCCGTACCACGGCAAAAAAGCGTGCAACGTCCGCTGGCGCCAACGGAACGGCCAGCTCTGGCCGGCGGCGCAGGCGCAGGATGGCCGATTCGACCTGCGGCGGTGGGTAGAAGGCACCCGCCGGAATACGCCCCACAATCTCAGCTTGCGCGTACAACTGCACACTGACTGCCAGCAGGCTCATCTCCGGTGGGCGGGCCACCGCACGCGCCGCCACTTCACGCTGCACGGTGACGACGATGAGCTCGGGTGGGCACGTGGCTTCCAGTAGATGGCGTAGCACGGCCGAGGTGATGTAATCGGGGAGGTTGGCGATGGTTGTGTAGGAGGGAGTAGGGAGTAGGGAGTAGGGAGGAGGGGTTGGGGGATGGAGG
>JAYRNS010000539.1:0-12362 GCA_041912075.1 Anaerolineae bacterium | reverse complement strand
CGAGCCGCACGTGTCGTCCGGCATCATCAACCGGCCGGGAGGAACAGGTATTGGGGAAAGCGGAGAAAAGGCCTTTTCTCCGCTTTCCCCAATACCTGTTCCTCCCGGCCGGTTGATGATGCCGGACGACACGTGCGGCTCGCCGATGCGTCGCCGGCGATGAGCTACTTGCGTAAGCCCAGGCGATTTACCAACTCAATGTAGCGATTGTGGTCCGTGCGACTCAGGTAGTTCAGATGGCGACGGCGTTTACCGACCAGACGCAGCAGCCCGCGACGTGAGTTCTCGTCATGCGCGTGTAGCTTCAAGTGGCCGATCAAACTGTCGATCCGCTTGGTCAGAATCGCAACCTGCACTTCCGGCGAACCGGTATCGTTTTCGTGAGTGTGGTATTCCTTGATTACTTCTGCCTTGTCTTCCTTAGACAGCGTCACCGTACTATCTCCTTGAACACGTTCGACGAATCAATACGTAGGCCTGCCGAGGCACCGCTGGAATACCAGATACGCATGCCCCAGTCAAGCCGTCGCGGATTATAGCACAGCCCACAACGTTCAGCAAAATCACTGGTCCACCCGGCAATCTGGCGATTTCGGATGCGCCACGCAAATTGCGCATCTATGCGATCAGGTCACGCAAATTGTGAATCTATGCTATAATGCAGCAACCAGTAACGTTCACATATAGGTGACGTAAGCCAACCATGATTCCGTACGAACCCGCCAGTGATCAAGAATGGGTCGTGGCGCTGCACGCGGGGCGCGTCGAAGCCTACGAGGCACTTTGGCGTTATCTCTACAAGATCACGTATAACCTGTGTACGCGCCGTGTGGCCGACCTGCCGTGGGAGCGCCAGCTGGCCCTGGCGGAAGAGATCGCTCAAGAAGGTTTGCTGCAGGTCTGGCGCAAGCTCGATGCCTATCGCCAGGATGGGCCGTTTCTGGCGTGGGCAACCCGCATCGTGGTCAACAAATTCCGTGACCGTATGCGCCAGGAGCGTCCGTGGCAGGCTAACATCGCTATGGATGAATCGATCGAGATTTACGCCTTGGGACAGCTCGATATGGACCTGGCAGACGTACTCAAACGCGGCATGCATGGTCTGAGTCCCCAGGAGCGCGCAGTCCTATCCGGCCGTCTGCTCGAAGAACGCAGCAGCGAAGAAATTGCCAGC
Source organism: Anaerolineae bacterium (assembly GCA_041912075.1). Lineage (GTDB taxonomy): Bacteria > Chloroflexota > Anaerolineae > SSC4 > Amarolineaceae > SSC4. The sequence continues at coordinate 11,188 of JAYRNS010000539.1, read as the reverse complement.
GCCTTACACATTTCGCGTGGCAATGAACGCATCACCTACCTGCGCGCCCGCCAGAAACTGCGCGCTTTTCTGGAGGCGCATGGATACTTTCCACCGTGACGACGTACGTGTGGGCCGGCAATGCCGCCGAGCAGATCTCTCATTTCGACCAGGTAGCCGACCGCCTGTTGGCTCAACAGGCTTATGATGACCTCGCCCGGCTGTTGGACACAGCCGAGCTGCCGGCTGTGTCCCAAGCCCGACACTTGCACGCCTATCTGTCGGGCGTGCTGGCCTGTGAGCACCACAAGCATGCCGAAGCCGGCGCCGTGTTCGACGGCCTGCTCGGCGAACCTGATGTCGATCCGGCGCTGCTGCCGCGCATCTGGAATTCGCTGGGGGTCAACGCACAGTATCGCGGACGCTATGACGAAGCCCTGCGCTGTTACCACCACGCACACGACCTCTTCGTTGCGCAAAACAATCTCCTGGGCCAGGCCAAAACACTCTTCAACCTCGGCACAGCCCATCGCCACCTGCACGAACTGGCCATAGCCGCCGCGGCTTTCCAAGACAGTCTGGTTCTGCTCGACCGTCTCGGCGCACGCAGCTGGCAGACTTTTGCGCTCAACGGTCTGGGACTGGTCTACACGGAACAGGGACGCTGGTCAGAAGCAGAGCAGATCTACCAGCGTGTGATCAGCGTGTGCCAGTTGCTCGACGACCCCGAAGGAACCGGCATCGCCTATACCAACCTGGGGGAGCTCTACCTGTTCACGGGTCGTTGGGCGGCGGCGGCCGATGCGCTGGCCACTGCCACACGTTTGGTCACGACACCCCTGTCCCAGATCGAGATTCACCTCAACGAGGGTCTGCGCCAGGCCGCCGTGCAGAATCTGCCGGCTGCTGCAAGCCACTTCGAGACGGCCTATGCCCTCGCGGTCGAGCATGACAACGTGCGCTATCAGGTGTGGGCCCTTTACCTCCGCGGCAACGTTCTGAGTGTACAGCAGGCTGATGCCGCGGCGCTGGCGTGTTATCAACAGGCATTGACCCTGGTCGAAACACTGCGTGGGCAGATCGAAGTCAGCGACATCCGTTCGCACCTGTTCACCACCTGGCAGCCCGTTTACATGGCCGCTGTTCTGACCTGCGTGCGTCTCTCGCGGCCAAAGGAGGCCCTGACGATCGCTGAACGGGCACGGGCGCGGGTGTTTTTCGATTTGTTGGGTCAGGGCCACACGTCACAACTCCAGGCCCCTGCCCGCACACCCCTCAGCGCAGAGGCAATCTGCCAGCGGCTGCAGCCAGGGACGGCCGCGCTGGTCTATTTCTGCACCGGCGCAACCGTCATCCCATCCATCCCGGCAGACTTCAGCTCAGCCAACCAGGTGTTGGCGTGTTATCTCTGGCCACCATCGAGGGTCGTCGGCTTCACCGTGAGTAGGGCGGGCACCACCGCCCAATGCCTTTCCCTGGCACCTGATACGCTCGACCAGCGTGCATTCGACCATGATGGCCGGACGTTGCTGGGTCTGACGCCGGGCGACAACAGCCAGCTTCTCAACCCGTGGACGTTACCCATCGTGTACGAGGGTCTGCTGGCTCCCCTGGTGGCCCAGCTTACGACGAAGACACACGAAACATTATCCACGTTGTGCATCGTCCCACATGGCCCGCTGCATCGCATACCATTTCACGCACTGCGCGATGAGACTGGCCACGATCTGCTGGCTCACGAACACGATGTCATCATCGCGCCATCGCTCAGCGCCTGGCTGCAGGACACACCACCACCACTGAATACCGGGCTGGACACCGTTTTTGGTTATGCGCCGGACCTGCCGAATGCACAAGCCGAAGCCGAGGCGGTTGCCCGTCTGCTCGATGTGCCAGCCATCGTGGGCGAGCAAGCCCGGCGCGCCGACTTTCTGGCCGCGGCGGGACGGGCACGCGTCCTGCACTGCTCCTGTCATGGCTCGTTCGACCGCCGGGCACCCCTGCAGTCTGCCCTATACCTGGCCGATGGCCGAATCACCGCGGCCGATCTCCTGGCGGCCGACCAGCTGCCGATGGATCTCGTCTTTCTGAGCGCGTGCGAGAGCGGGCGGAGTCACGTGGAGGGGGCTGACGAGTTGATGGGGCTGGTACGGGCGTTTTTGTTGGGCGGTACACGCGTCGTCATCGTTAGCCTGTGGCGCGTGGACGAGTTATCGACGCGACTCCTGGCGGAACAGTTCTATCAGGCGTACATTGGCAGCCGCCATGCCCCGGCCCGCGCCCTGCGCCAGGCACAGCTGAAGGTGCGAGCGCTGACGTGGGACGACCTGGCTCGCCACCTGGCTGACATCGGCGACTCGCCCGCCACGACGGGTGCGACCATCGAACGACTCCGTGCCATGAACGAGACCTGGCGTGCACCAGATACGAACCACCCCTTTGCCCACCCATACTTCTGGGCCGGTTTTGTGGCGGTTGGGTCATGACAGGACGGGAGACCGCTAGCGGAGGCAACCGAATGGTACGACCTGCACCACAAGCTCGGACAGGGCAAAGGCCGGAATCGGGGCAAACACGATGCGCCCGGCGTCGTTGGTTTGCCCGGTGCGCTGCTCGCGACCAAAGTGCAGCGACACTTCACTGCCTCCGTACCCCTGGTGAAAACGGTCTGGCTGACGAACGTGCGCTGTAACCGTCACGTGTTCATCAGCCGAATGCTCGGCGATAATCTCGATCGCAAGATTCTCATCCGGTTCACAGGCAAGGTGGACGAGATGCTCGTTGGCGTGAGGGTTTTTTGTCGCCGCATGCAGCGGGCGCGCCTGCAGGTATTGGGCCAGGCTCAACCACACCACACCGTGGACACTGCGTATCCAGAAATGACCCCGGCTGACCACCTGACCGGCCTGCTGCTGCAAGCGCGTCAACCGGTCGGGCAAAAACGACAGATCAGCTGGTGGATAACTGGCCGGTTCGACCAGCGTCCGGGCCGCGGCTTGCCCCATAACCCAGCTCAAGTCGGCGTAGACCGCGGCGCAGTGTCCACAAGCAATGACGTGCTGGTACAACGTCGGATGGTTGGCCGCCCAGACCGACTCATCAGTCGTCGTCACAAATTGTTCGATTTGCTCGAGCACGTCGGCACATCCCATCGTTGTCTCTCCATCACCGGCAGAAATCGCACGAATAATGTCTTGAGATTTGACTGAGATCATTGTCTGGCCTCACGCAAGTTATCGTACATAGTGACGTAAGGCACAGATGAATTGTTACAACTCCTTAAGACTTTTAAGAGAATTTGTCACATGTGCCGGCGGGACATTATAATCGGCTCACCGGAGTCCGCGTGTATCTTACGAACCTTTCGCTAACCAACTTCCGCAACTACGTGCGTCTGGAGCTCGATTTTCCCGGTCGTCTGACCCTGGTCCAGGGTGCGAACGCGCAGGGCAAAACCAGCCTGCTGGAGGCCATCTATTACCTGGCTACCAGCAAATCGCCGCACGCCGACAGCGAGCGTGAACTGGTGAATTTTCTGGCCAGGGAGGACAGCACACGTTTTGTGCGTATCCAGGGCAAGGTTCAGCACCCGCCGGCGGCAGGAGGGTCGGAGCAGCTGGAAGTATTATTGGCGCCAACCAACGGTGACACCACCAGCTACACCAAACGCGTGCGTTTGAACGGGGTTGCACATCGCGTGCTGGACCTGGTGGGGCATTTGCGGGTGGTGCTCTTTTTACCCGAAGATATCGAACTGGTGACCGGGGCGCCCAGTGTCCGGCGCCGATATCTGGATATCGCTCTATGCCAGATTGATTCGGTCTATCTGCGCACACTGAGCACGTGGAATCAGGTGCTGGCGCAGCGCAACGCACTGCTGCGGCGGCTGCGCGAGCAGGGCGGCAGCCCGCAGCAGCTCGAGTTTTGGGATGAGAAACTCACAACCCTTGGCAGCTATCTGACCATCAGACGCCAGTGGTTCGTGGGTGCGTTGGAAGCGGCAGCCGGACCACGCCAGCGCGCCCTGACCGAAGATCGTGAGCGGGTGTACCTGGAATACGTACCGAGTGTCGATGCGGCACGTGATCCGATCCAGACAGCCAACCAGCTTGCTTTGCAGTATGAGGTGTTGTCCGAGCCGTCGCCGAACGCGAGGGCTGTCTCGCAGGAAGAGATGCTGCGGGCGTATCGCGCACAGCTGGCTGCGGCACGACCGCGCGAGATCATGGCCGGCATGACGCTGCTGGGTCCGCATCGGGATGAGCTGCGTTTTCGCGTCCAGGGTCGTGATCTGCGCACCTACGGCTCGCGCGGTCAACAGCGCACGGCAACCCTGGCGCTGAAACTCGCCGAATTCGAGGTGATGCGCGACGCCAGCGGTGAGCCGCCGGTCTTGCTGCTGGATGACGTCATGTCTGAGCTGGATGCGCAGCGGCGGGCGATGCTGCTGCAGGCCCTGGAAGGAGTCGCCCAGGCGATCATCACAACCACTGACTGGGACGACTTCACCCCGGAATTTCGCTCCCATGCCCGCTGCCTGACGGTGGCAGACGGGCGCATACAGGAACTGTCAGGCGCGGTTTGATTAGAACCACAAAGGACACATAAGACACAAAGAATTATGACATCTTCTGTGTTCGATGTGCGCTGTGTGGTTGGTGCAAACCCCGGCACACGATCGCGATGACCAGGGCAAAACAGGGGACGCGTATGCCTTCGACAGCGGATGTGGTCATATGTGGTGCAGGCATTGCCGGCCTGGCGACGGCCTATTACCTGGCCGCGCAAGAGGGGATTCACGATGTGGTCGTCATCGACGAGCGATCGCCTCTGTCGTTGACCAGCGACAAGTCATCGGAGTGCTATCGCAACTGGTGGCCTGGGCCGGGGAATGCCATGGTCAGTCTGATGAACCGCAGCATTGACCTTTTGGACAACCTGGCGACCGCAACTGGCAATGCGATCCGCCTCAACCGGCGTGGCTATCTGTACGCCACGGCGGACCCCGCGCGGATTGCGCAGTTTGCGGCCGCAGCCGAAGAAGCCGCCGCCTTGGGTGCCGGCCCGGTGCGTTACCATCGCGGCCAGGCTGGCGACCCACCCTACGTGCCAGCACCGGCCGAAGGTTTCGAGGACCAGCCCACCGGCGCCGACGTGATCACACACGTTCCACTGATGCGCGAGCACTTCCCGTATCTGTCCGAAGCGACGGTGGCGGTGGTGCATGCCCGGCGCTGCGGTTGGTTCAGTGCGCAGCAGTTGGGCATGATGATGTTGGAACAGGGGCGGGCCAGGGGTGTACGTCTCGTTCAGGCCACGGTCGAGAAGATCGAGGTGGTGGACGGGCGCGTCGCGGCCGTGCAGGCACGTGGCCCAACTGGCACACAGCACTGGCACACACGCACGTTCGTCAACGCCGCGGGGCCGTTCCTGGCACCGGTCAGCGCGCAGCTCGGCGTCGAGCTGCCGGTTTTTGCCGAACGCCACCTCAAGATCGGTTTCAACGACTCGCTTGGCATCATGCCACGCCACGCCCCACTGCTCATCTGGACCGACCCGCAGTACGTGGATTGGGACGACGAGGCGCAGGCGTGGTTTGGCGAAAGTGCCGACACGCGCTGGCTGCTCAGTGAATTCCCGGCCGGTGTGCACGGCCGCCCCGATGGCCCCACCGACAGCCCGGTAGTGCTGATGTTGTGGCCCTACCACGATCAACCGGTGGACGTGGTGTTTCCCGTACCCAGTGACCCTGAATACCCCGACGTCGTGCTGCGTGGCATGGCCACGATGCTGCCCGGGCTGCGTGCCTACTATGCCCGCCTACCCAAACCGTACATCGATGGGGGTTACTATCTCAAGACCCGCGAAAACCGGCCACTGATCGGCCCACTGCCCGTGGACGGCGCTTACGTGATCGGTGCCCTGTCTGGGTACGGGCTGATGGCTGCACCGGGCGCGGGGGAGCTTGTGGCCGCCCACATCGCTGGCCGACATCTGCCAGAGTATGCACCCATGTTCACGCTGAAGCGGTACGACGACCCAGCGTATCAGGCATTGTTGGCGGCGTGGGGGGACGTGGGACAGTTGTGATTTTGGATTTTGGATTTGCGATTTTGGATTGCAGGAGGGTATATGATCAACTTGTACAATGCGGACACGGGTGAGCTCGTCGGGACGTTGACCGAGGCGGAGCTCAAGTTCCTCATCGACAGCCTGGAAGAGGAGTCGGCTGAGGATCAGGACTACTATGTTGGCGTGGCCACGGTCGACTATCTGCGCGACAAGGGGGCCGATGCCGGCCTGCTTGACCTGCTGCGCCGGGCCATCGGCGAGAACCAGGATGTCACCATTCGCTGGAGTCGTAACTAAGGGCTCGTGGGTATTCCTTGCCAACGGCCTGGGGTGGTGGCGGGAACAAGAAGCTGGATTGGTGCAGTCGCATCAGTCCAGCTTCTTTTAGGCAGTGTAATTTCCGCGGTATGACAAGTGTCATGTGAAGTGCAGCGGTCCGGGGTTACAATAGGATCGGCATGATCCGTCCCCCGCATGAGCCCATCCGCTGTAAAACCAGCGAGCTGCCCATGTGCGGGTGATGGCCAGATGGGCATACCAAGTGTTACAGGTGAATTGCATGACCCGAGTAGCCGACATCATGACTGCGGACCCAGTCACCATTCATCCCTCCCAATCCATCGGCACCGCCATCGCCCTGATGCGTCAGGGCAATTTTCGGCGCCTGCCGGTGATCGAAAACGGACGGTTAGTCGGTATCGTGACCGATCGTGACCTGCGACGGGCCACCAATTCGCCGATTCTCGTCCATGAAAAATGGTACGACAACTTCATCCTCGAGCACATCGAAGTGGGGGCCTGTATGACGGTGGACCCCGTGACGGTAGCGCCCGAAACGACCATTCTGGAGGCGGCGCGTATCATTCGCCAGCACAAATTCGGCGGGCTGCCAGTTCTCCGTCTTGGACAACTGGTTGGCATCGTCACTGAAATTGACTTGCTTGACTACCTGATCGAACTTCTTGAGGCCAGCGAACCACAGCGCCGTCGCAACGGTGAAGACTGATTCTTGCCCTGCGTACGGCGGCCATCGTCAATGACGACGATCATCCAAAGGAGGAACTATTGTGGCCAAAGGTACTGTCGTAATCGACACCAATCGCTGCAAAGGCTGTGAATTGTGTGTCTCGGTCTGTCCCCAGCACGTGCTGCACATCGCACCGCTGCTCAATGCACGCGGGTATTACCCGATCGCCCTGGACGACCCAGAGGGTCACTGCACAGGCTGCGGGTTGTGTGCCGTCATGTGTCCTGATGTTGTGTTTACCGTCTATCGTCTGCAAAAAGCGCCGCAGCGGGTTGCGGCGCTGGCGTAGACGGGAAAAGGAGTGTTACCATGGCAAGGGAGCTGTGGAAAGGCAACGAAGCCATTGCCGAGGCTGCGATCCGTGCCGGCGTCGAGGCCTATTTTGGCTATCCAATCACTCCCCAAACGGAGTTACTAGAGTACATGTCGCGGCACATGCCGCGTCTGGGTCGGGTGTTTCTGCAAGCCGAAAGTGAGCTCGCGGCCATCAACATGGTCTACGGCGCAGCCTGCGGCGGTGCACGCACCATGACTTCTTCGTCGAGCCCAGGCATCAGCCTGATGCAGGAAGGGCTCTCGTATATCGCCGGCTCTGAGGTGCCGTGTGTGATCGTCGACGTCATGCGCGGCGGCCCAGGTCTGGGCAATATCCAGCCATCACAGTCCGACTATTTCCAGATGGTCAAGACGGCTGGGCATGGGGACTTTAACAACATTATCCTGGCACCCGCAACGGTCCAGGAAGCCGTGGACATGATGTACGAAGCCTTCGATCTGGCGGAAAAGTACCGCACCACGGTCGTGATCCTGGCCGACGGAACCATTGGGCAGATGATGGAGCCGGCCACGATGCCACCCTACCGCGCGCTGACGACCGAGAAACCAGATTGGGCGCTGCGCGGGGCAAACGGCCGGTCGCATCATTTCATTACGTCGCTCAACCTGACCGCCGAAGGTCTGGAGAAACACAACCTGCGTCTGCAGGCCAAACTGGCCGAGATCAGGGCGGCGGAAGTGCGTTACAAAGAGTTCATGGTGGACGACGCCGAGTACCTGATCGTCGCCTTTGGCACCATGGGACGTGTCGTCACCTCGGCTATCCGCCAGGCGCGGGCGCAGGGCGTCAAAGCCGGTCTGCTGCGCCCGGTGACGTTGTGGCCGTTCCCCGAAACACGCCTCCAGGAACTGGCCGCCCAGGCACGGGCGATTTTGGTGGTCGAAATGAACGCCGGTCAGATGCTGTACGACGTCAAAGCCACCGTGGAAGGACGTGCCCCGGTGCATTTTTACGGTCGTATGGGCGGTGCCATACCGCTGCCCGATGAAGTGCTGCGTGAACTGATGGCACTGGCCACCACCTACGACGTGCCCACCGAGATACCACCCGTCGTGACAGCCGGTGGTGGCAACGGCCGTCGTATCACTGAGAAACTGCCAGCCCTGGCTGCGGAGGTGACACGATGAGCACCCAATTACCTGGTCTGGATGAGATGACCGTCGTCTATCGCCGCCCTGACGCCATGACCGATGCGGTGACCCACTACTGTCCTGGCTGCACACACGGTATCATCCACCGCCTGGTGGCCGAAGTGATCGACGAGCTGGGAATCCGGGCGCAGACCATCGGCGTGGCGCCGGTGGGTTGTGCGGTGTTTGCCTACAACTACTTCGATGTGGACATGGTCGAGGCGGCTCACGGGCGCGCACCGGCAATGGCCACGGGGTTGAAACGAACACAGCCCGACAAGGTTGTTTTCACCTACCAGGGGGATGGCGACCTGGCCGCGATCGGCACGAATGAGATTATCCATGCTGCCACACGCGGTGAAAAGATCACCGTGATCTTCGTCAACAACGCGGTCTACGGTATGACCAGTGGTCAGATGGCACCGACCACCCTGCCGGGCCAGGTGACGACTTCGTCGCCAATGGGACGCGACGTGAAGATGGCCGGTTATCCCCTGCGTGTCGCCGAGCTGATTGCGATGCTGCCGGGCGTCTCCTACGCCGTCCGCCGCTCGACACACAACGTACGCGAGATCAACAAAACCAAAAAGGCCATCCGCACCGCGTTCGAGGCTCAACTCGCCGGCGAGGGTTTGGCCCTGGTCGAGATTCTCTCGTCGTGCCCGACCAACAACCACACGACAGCCGCCGATGCGTTGAAATGGATCGAAGAGTCCATGGTGCCGTATTACCCGCTGGGTGATTACAAAGTCAGCGACGTCGTGCAGCAGCTGAATGGAAAGGGTTAGGGTGACGGCCATGGAATACTCGATCGTATTCTCGGGATTTGGTGGTCAAGGGGCACTGTTCGCCGGGCAAGTTCTGGCCTATGCCTGTATGGATGCCGACAAGGCCGTAACCTGGATTCCGTCCTACGGCCCGGAGATGCGGGGCGGCACGGCACACTGCGTCGTCGTCGTGGGTGATGAGGAGATTGGTGCACCGTTGGTGCGTCATCCGGACGCCGTCGTGGCCCTGAACCTGCCATCGGTCGATAAGTACGAATCTCTGATCAAGCCGGGCGGGCTTTTGATCTACAATAGTTCGCTGGTGAGCCGTCCCGTCACCCGGACCGACATCACCGTCGTCCCGGTGCCGGCCAACGAGATTGCCAGCGAGCTGGAAAACGTCAAACAGGCCAACATGGTGATGTTGGGTGCACTGCTGCAGGCCAACGGGATGCTGCCGCTCGAGGTGGTCGATCGAACCCTCGAGGCACACCTGCCGGAGCGTAACCGGCGCTTCCTGGCGTCGAATAAGGAGGCTTTGCGGCGCGGCGCAGCCATCGTCATGCCGGTCGCAGTGCACGGTACTTTGTCAAATTAGCCACCAACCGGTGGCCTTGTGAGGTGACAACCATGTACAAGAAAATTCTTGTACCACTGGACGGTTCGGGACTGGCCGAGATGGCGCTGCACCACGCCGAAGCACTGGCGCTCGAGTTCAAAAGCCAGTTAGTGCTGCTGCGGGTCATCGTCTCGCCGTATCAATTGATTGCGCCAGACCTGGTGTTGTCGGGCACGGTGTCCGAGGTGCCGGGGCTGCGCGAACAAGCGCAGCAGTATTTGCAGGCGGTCTGCGGTGCGCTGCGTGCAAAGGGTTTGGCCGTCAGCTCGGTGGTGTTGGAGAGCCCGGTCCCCGATGCGATTATCGATTACGCCAAAGGTGAAGGTGTCGATTTGATCGTGATGTCGACGCACGGGCGCGGCGGGATCAGCCGCTGGGTGTACGGCAGCGTGGCCGAGAAAGTCCTCCAGGGCGCACCCTGTCCCGTGCTCTTGATTCGTGCAAAGGAAAAGTAACTATGACCACACCGTGGCAACGACGCTACGCACAGCGCAATCAGCGCATGAGCAGCTCTGTCATCCGTGAGCTGCTAAAGTTCACACAGCTGCCAGACGTGATCTCGTTTGCCGGCGGGCTGCCTGCCCCTGAGCTGTTCCCAGTGGAGGCCTTTCGTCTGGCCGCCGATCGAGTATTGACCCAGGCGGGTACCAAGGCACTGCAGTACAGCACCACCGAAGGGTATTTGCCACTGCGCAGCCTGATCGTGCAGCAAATGGCCCACGTGGGCATCGAAGCCAGAGAAGATAACGTCCTGATCACGTCGGGTTCGCAGCAGGCCCTGGACTTGATCGGTAAGCTGCTGATCAATCCCGGTGACACGATCCTGGTCGAGCGACCGACCTACCTGGGTGCGCTGCAGGCCTGGAACGCCTACCAGGCCGAGTATATCGACGTACCCATCGACCACGAAGGCTTGCGTATCGACCTGTTGGAAGAGGCCTTGCGGGCAGGTGTCAAATTCATGTACATCCTGCCGAACTTCCAGAATCCCGGCGGTGTCACCTTGTCCCTCGACCGGCGGCACGAGTTGGTCGACATGGCCGATCGTTACGGCATCCCCATCATCGAAGACGATCCCTACGGCCAGCTGCGTTACGAAGGCGATACGCTGCCCTCCCTGGTACGGCTCGATTGTGAAAACCTGGAGTCGCGCGCGGCCGATGGTCACGGCTATTTCCGGGGCAATGTGATCTACCTGAGCACCTTCTCCAAGCTGCTGGCCCCGGGGCTGCGTATTGGCTGGATCGTGGCACCGGT
>JAYRNS010000538.1:0-5153 GCA_041912075.1 Anaerolineae bacterium | reverse complement strand
CTGCCGTGTGCCGAGATCGCGCGCGAGATCGAACAGAACCTCGATTTCCTGGAATCGACCCTGCGCGATGCACCGTCGCGCCATCACAGTCTGCGTGCTGTGTTCGAGCATTCGTGGAACCTGCTGACGCCCGACGAACAGGCGGCATTTCCCAAGCTGGCCGTATTTCAAGGCGGTTTCACCCGCACGGCCGCGGCCGAAATCGCCGGCGTCCGGCTGCCGCTGCTGGTGGCACTGGCCGACAAATCACTCTTGCACGTGGGGGACGATAGGCGGTACACGCTGCACGAAGTGCTGCGCCAGTACGCACTCGAACGGCTGGCCATGGACCACAGCGCCGAAACTGCCCTGCGGACCCAGCACTGCCGGGTCACCCTGGCCTGGGTCGAGCGTCACGCCGATCGTTTGCACGGCCCCGATCAGCTGGCCGCGCTGCAAGAGATCGAACGTGACATCGAAAATATCCGCGTCGCCTGGGCGTGGGCCGCGGACCATCAGGATGTCAGCAACATCACGCGCGCGCTCCACGGCCTGACGACGTTTTACGCGATGCGCAACTGGCCCGAAGAGGGGGACGACGCCTTGGGGCGTGCCGCGTCTGCTTTGACCACGGCGCCGGACACGGCGTCCCAGCAGCTGCGCGCCCTCCTGCTCACCAGGCAGGCCTCGTTTGCCGGCGCCCGCGGGGCGTTCGAGCGGGCGTCGGACCTGACACGCCAGTGTATCGAGCTGGCACAGCGCAGCGGCGCACGTCTGGCTTTAGCGTGGGGCAGACTGCTCGCCATTGCCTATCTCATCATCGAGGACATGACCGAGGTCCGGCAGGCGTTTGCCGAGGCTGCCCCGGTCATCCAGGAGCTGGATCGTCCCGCCAACGTGGTCGCGGCCTACCTGATGTATGCCAGCCGTCTGTATTGGCAGGAGGGCAAAGGGCTGGAAACACGTGATCTTTTACTGTCAGCCCTTGACATCAGCCGTGGGCTGGGCGATCGCTGGCTGCAGGGCGACTGCCTCTTGCAGCTGGGTCTGGTCGCCGATGCCGTGGGTGAGTTTGCCGAGGCGCAGCGCCTGCACCGCGAGGTGCTGCAGATCCGGCGTGACCTGGGCGACCGGCCAGGGATTGCGCGTGCGCTGGTGCACCTGGGCGAGGCCACGATGCGTCTGGGTGACTATGCCAGGGCGCAGGGGTATTTTGGGGAAGCGTTGGCCAGTGCGCGCACCACCGGTGATCGGCAGTACGCCGCCGTGTGCCTCGATTGCCTGGGCTATATCAACTACCTGGAGGGCGCTTATGCGATTGCCCAACAGCAGTTCGAAGAAGGGCTGCGGCTGCGCCAGGCCGTCGACGATCCGTGGGGCATCCCGTGGACCCTGTTCAACCTGGGCAACGTCGCACTCATACGCGGGGAGCTGGTCGCCGCCCGAGATTATTACCAGCAGGCGCGGCGTCGTTTCCAGGACACCAACAGCCCGTGGGGGGCGCAGCTGTCGCTCAAAAAACTGGGCGAAGTCGAGGTTGCCGCTGGCAACAACGCGCTGGCCGAAGAGACATTGCGCGCCGCCCTGCACGAGGCCGCTGACCAGACCCGTATCTCGGAGATGATCGAGGTGCTGGTGATCCTGGCCGATCTTTTCCTGCGCCAGGGACGTCTCGAACCGGCCATGACCCTGTTGAACGTGGCGCGACCGCACGCCGCAATCACGCCGGACGTGCGCCAGCGTGCCGAGCACCTGGCGGCACAGGCTGCGTCCATGCAGTCACCCACCCAGGCCCTTGCACTGACGCCGCACCTGACCCTGGAGGAACTGGTCAACGCCTATGTCTGAACCGTCCGACTTTTCCGCTTTGGCCCTGGCGGGTGTGAGCCGTCGCTGTGCCCAGGAGAGCGACCTGTTTTTCAAACGCCAGGAAAACGACCCGCGTTTTTGCTTCGAACTGTTCCGGCGCGCCATCTGTGAACGGCAGGCCGGCGCGTGGGAGCTGGTCTACCGCCAGTACTCGCCGCTGGTGAGCCGCTGGGTTCAGCGTCACAGCCTCTTCAACGCGCTGGATGAAGAGGTCGACTACTTCGTGAGCGGTGCATTTCAGAAGATGTGGGTCGTGCTGACACCGGACAAGTTCGTCCAGTTCCCCGATCTCAAGTCGGTACTGCGCTATTTGCAGATGTGCGTGCACAGCGTGCTGGTCGATCACATGCGGCGTCAGGAACGGGCCAGTCTGCTGGAAGACGAGGTGGAAGAAGCAACACCCAGTGGCGCGCCGCTGCCCGAAGAGGAAGTGCTCGACCGTGTGGCCCAGACCGAACTGTGGCAGCAGCTGACGCAGCGTCTCAAAGACGACAAGGAGCGCCAGGTCGTGTACTGCACCTTCGTGCTGGCGCTGAAGCCGGGTGACATCTACGAACAGCACCGCCAAACGTTCGCCAGTGTCAACGAAGTGTATCGCATCAAAGAAAACCTGATTGCCCGTTTGCGGCGTGATGCAGATTTGCAGCGTTTCATGGATCATGCCTGAAAACCAGCCGCAGGTGCGTTTATGCCAGTAGGAAGGGGGTAACGTCGATGACATGGGAAGGTAACATGACAACTGCGCTCTACCGGGGGTTTTGCCCGGACACCACAGAACTGGGTGAGTATCACCTGGGGCTGCTTGTGGGGGATCGTCGGATCGCCATTGCCGAACACCTGCCCACCTGCCCACTCTGCCAGCGTGAAATGGCGCAGTTAGATCAGTTCCTGACCAGCGTTGCGCCCGATATCGAATTTAGTGTTGTCGACCGTATCAAGGTGTGGGTGGCACGCCTGGTGCCGCCGGGGTTCAACACCGGTCTGGGGCTGGCGCCTGCCCTGGCCGTGCGCGGCACCGGGTCTGGTCCGCGGCTGTACGAGGCGGGCGAGGCCCAGATTGGCATCGACGTCCAGACCGCCGCGCGCCCCGGGTCGTACACGTTGGTTGGGTTGGTGATGGGGGTGGAACTGGATGGTTTGCAGGCATGGCTGATGCGGGGCGACGAGCCGTTTGCCACGACAGATGTCGACGACCTGGGGAACTTCATCTTCGATGATCTGCGCGCAGGGCGCTATGCGTTGGCGTTGAGCGGGTCCGAGTTGGAAATCGCCGTGCAAGACATCGAGGTGGTAGGATAATCCCCCGGCATCCAGCCTTGAGCTAAAGCTCAGGCTGAAAGCTCAAGTCGGCTCAAACCGACTGCGTGCGGTCGCTGCCCCAGCCCGCTTGAGCGGGCTTGAGCTGTCAGCCTGGCGCTTGAACGCCAGGCGATACCACGAAAGTGAACGCGCCATGGACTCGCAGGCCCTGATCGCGGAGCTGCTTGAATTGGATTCCTACCGTGCGCAGCACGCGTGGTTGGCAACGCGCGTTCCCACCCTGAACAGCACACAGCAGCACGAGCTGGCCGCGGCCATCAAGACCGCGGCCGACCAGGTGCGCGGCAGTGATATCCAGCGCTGCCTCGAGCTGGGTCAGCTCATTCGCGATCTGGCCCAGCTTGCCGGCGACGTTCGCATCGATGCCTTGGGTCTGCTGGCGCTGGCCAACGCCTATGTCATCGGGCTGGGTCAGTACCAGCCCGGTATCGAGCTCTACGACCAGGCCGCCGCATTGTACGACGCCCAGGGTGACGTCGCGTCGCAGGCGCAGGCGCAGATCGGCAAACTGTGGGCGCTGGCCTCGCTGGGCCGCTCCGCCGAAGCCCTGGCCACCGGCGAATGGGCCAGCCAGGTCCTGCAGGCGCACGCGCGCTGGATTCCCCTGGCGACCCTGACCTCCAACCTGGCCATCATCCACGGCCGGCTGGGCCAGGACGCGGCGGCGCTGGCCCGATTCGACCAGGCGGGGGCGCTGTACCAAACCCACGCACCGACCGCCGAGCTCTCGCAGCTGATGATTCGCCTCAACCGCGGGATCGTTTTGCGCAACCTGGGGCACTTCGACGAATCGATCGCCGAGCACCAGGCGGCGCTGCTGCGTTACCAGGAATTGGGCCAGACGATGAGCGTCGCCCGGGCCCAGCAGAACCTGGCGCTCACCTACTTTATTCTCGGTCGTTACAACGAGGCGCTCGATCTGCTGGATCAGGCGTTTGCCACTTTCCTGGCCGATGGTCGCCAGCGCCATGCCATGCTCGTGCAGCTGGCGATCAGCGACTGTCTGCTCCAGCTGTGCCGCTATCAGGATGCGCTGGCCAGGTGCCGCCAGGCGCGGGCGCTGTTTGCCGATTTGGGCACGCCGCTGGAGGTGGGGCAGTCGATACTCAACGAAGCGACAGCCTATTTGGGGCTGGCCCAGCACGACGAGGCACAGACCGCGCTGGCGGCGGCGCGTGAGCTTTTCGTGCGCGAGAACAACCAGGCCGCGGTGGCCAACGTCGACGTGCAGCTGGCCACCGTGCTGTTACAGCAGCAAGCGGCGCACGAAAGCCTGCAGCTGGCGCGGAACTGCATCGACGTGTTCGACACGTACGACCTGCCCATCGGCCAGGCGCGGGCCTGCCTGGTGGCAGCGCGCGCCGCTTTGGCACTCGACGATATCGCCCAGGCCAACCAGCTGGTGGCCGCAGCGCTGCAGATTGGCCAGGCGCACAACATACCCGCCCTGGCCTATCAGGGCCATTACCTGCAAGGCACCCTGGCCGCGGCATCGGGCAGCCACGAGGCCGGGTTGGCCGAATACGACGAGGCGATCCAGGCCCTGGAGCGTCTGTGCGGTCGTTTGATGGTCGAGTTCCGGGCCGATTTTGTGGGCGACAAGGAACGGCTGTACGAAGATGCGGTGGCGCTCTGTCTGGATATGGCGCAGCCGGCGCGCGGTCTGGCCTACTGCGAGCGTGCCAAATCGCGCGCCCTGCTCGACATGCTGGCCCACCGGCTGGACCTGAGCATCCAGGCGCGCAGCGATGGCGACCGCCCCCTGGTAACCGAGCTGCTCGACCTGCGCGCCGAACGCGACCGCCTCTACCGCCGCTGGCAGATCGGCGAGGGCATGGAGCAGTTCAGCCAGCGCGGCGCCTCCCTGGGCGAACGGTACGAAGTCGAACAGACCGTCCTTGAATTGGAGCAGCGCATCACCGAGCTGTGGCACCGGCTCCTGATTCGTAACGCCGATTATGCGCGCGACGCCGCCCTCTGGCAGG
>JAYRNS010000537.1:0-3463 GCA_041912075.1 Anaerolineae bacterium | reverse complement strand
TTGAGCACCTGCTCCAGGCGGCGTGTCACGAAGACAGCCGCATCTCCGATGACAGCGGCACTGGTCTCCACCGGCAGCAGCGCCGCGGCCGCCGCCAGCCCCTCACGCACGTCAAACGACATCTTGTGGTCGATCAGGTTGCCCACGATCCCCAGGGCGGCGCGCCGCAGCCCAAACGGATCGGCCGAGCCGCTCGGTGCCAATCCCACGGCGAACAGGCCGGCCAGGCTGTCCAGCCGGTCGGCCAGACCAACGACAAGGCCGGGCAGGGTGGTGGGTGCCGCATCCCCGGCATAACGCGGCAGATAGGCCTCGAAGATGGCCTGGGCTACCTCGGCCGGCTCGCCGGAATCAAGCGCATACACCTGGCCCATGACCCCTTGCAGCGACGTCATTTCGACCACCATGTGTGTCGCCAGGTCGGCTTTGCACAGGTGGGCGGCGCGGGCGGCAACCCGGCGCCCGGTCTCGGCAAGACCGAGCTGGCCGCTCAAGCCGTTCACCAGCTGCTCGACGCGCTGCGCCTTGTCCAGCATCGACCCCAGCTTCTCCTGGAATGTCAACGTGGCCAGGCGAGGGTTGTACGCCTCCAGTGGTTTCGTGCGATCGCTGCGCACGAAGAAGGCGGCATCGGCGTAACGCGCCCGGATGACCGCCTCGTTACCGCGGCGCACAACCGCAGGATCGCGCGGCTGGCCGTTGGCCACGGTGATGAAATGGGGCAGCAGCTGCTGCGTATCCGCATCGAGCACAGGGAAATAGCGCTGGTGTTTTTTCATGACCGTCACCAGTACCGCCGTCGGCAGAGCCAGGTATGCGGGCTCGAAGCTGCCCAGGATCGCAAACGGGGCCTCGACCAGATCGGTCACTTCGTCGAGCAGAGCGGCGTCAGCGGGCACGCTGCCCCCCACCGTGGCCGCGAGCGCGGTCACCTGCTGGCTAACCTGCGCCTGGCGCTGCGCTCGATCGAAAACGATACCGGCCTGGGCCATGGTGACCGCGTAATCCGCGGCGTGGGTGATGTCGATGGCTGGCGAATCGTCCGGGCGCAGGCCGCGTGTCGTGCGTCCACTGCAGATGTTGGCATAGGTGAAGGGAATGACGTCGGCACCGAGCAGGGCGACGAACCAGCGCACCGGGCGCGAAAAGGCCACGCCGTTGGAGCTCCAGCGCATCGATTTACCGAACGTCAGGCTGGCCACCAGGTTGGGCAGGAGGGTTTGCAGCACCACCGCGGCCGGCTCGCCGGATACGGTTTGCACGGCAAACAGGTATTCGCCGCCGCCCTCGCTGCGCCGCTGCAAGTCGGCCACGGCGACACCCTGCTTGCGCGCAAAACCTTCGGCGGCCGGCGTGGGCTGGCCATCGGCGGTGAAAGCGGCTTTGACCGGCGGGCCCTTGACGACCCGCTCTTCGTCGGCCTGCCGGGGCGCCAGCCCCTGCACCTGCAGCACGATGCGGCGCGGTGAGCCGGTGACGAACAGGGCCGTGTAGGCCAACCGGGCCGCGGCCAGGGTCTGGCGCGCCTGCGTGTCGAGCTGGGCAATCAGGGATACCACGTCATCCACCGGCAGCTCTTCGGTGCCAATTTCGAACAGCAGGTCGGCCGGTTCGGCGAGTGCCAGCAAGGCAGGTGTCAGACCAGGCAGTGCCGGCGGTGGTGCCTCGGTCTCGTTCAGCCACGGGTAGGCCATGCCTTCGCGCTGGGTGCGGTATTCATCCGACACCTGGCGTGCCAGGTCGCGCATGCGGGCGAAGTAGTTAGCCCGTTCGGTCACGCCGATGGCGCCGCGGGCATCGAGCAGATTGAAGGTGTGTGAGCAGCGCAGCACGTTGTCGTGTGCCGGGATGACCAGCTTGTGCTGCAGGGCGTTCTGGGCTTCGGCCTCGTAGAGGTTGTAGAGCTGGCGCAGGTTGTCGACGTTAGCCACGTCGAAGTTGTAGATACAGTGTTCGATTTCCTGGCGCAGCAGAACGTCGCCGTAGGTGCGGCGACCATCCCAATCGATCTTCCACACCTCGCGCACGTCCTGCAGGAACATCACGATGCGCTCGAGCCCGTAAGTCAGCTCAACGCTGACCGGTTCGAGGGGTACGCCGCCGGCCTGCTGGAAGTAGGTGAACTGGGTAATTTCGAGCCCATCCAACCAGACTTCCCAGCCCAGACCCCAGGCGCCCAGGGCCGGGCTGGCCCAGTTGTCTTCGACGAAACGGACGTCGTGTTTGCGCCGGTCGATGCCAATAGCCGAAAGGCTGTCGAGGTACAATTCCTGCGGATTGCCCGGCTCCGGTTTGAGGATCACCTGGTACTGGTGGTGCATCTGCATGCGGTTGGGGTTTTCGCCGTAGCGGCCGTCATCGGCACGGAACGAAGGCTCGACGTAGCCGACGTTCCAGGGTTCGGGTCCCAGGACGCGCAGCACGGTGGCGGGGTTCATCGTCCCGGCGCCCACTTTTTCACTGTAGGGCTGCCAGATCAGACAGCCGTGCCCGGCCCAAAAGCGCTCGAGGCGCATGATGACTTCTTGAAAGCTGGGTGGTTTGGTAGTCATAGGTAGATTCCTTCGGTGTGACTGACTGAGTTCCAAAAAAACGACCGACTGCATTCAGGCAGCCGGCATGGAAACAACGTCACCACCGATGATGGCAGCGCGCAGGGATGCGCCAGTCAGCCCGAATGTCAAAACCGTTCGGGATCAAGGCCGCAGAGCCTGCACCGCCAGTGAGATCAAGAGGCGGGCCGGGTATGACTCTGCGGCCGTCGACCGGAGCCACAGGGTCGGGACATGCTTGAGGTGTGGTACACCGTGATTCTCCGATAGAATTGTCGTGCCAGATCGCCCAATTTGGAGTGCGCAAGCCATGCTTGCGCCCTTGCCCGGCGGTTGGACGTGTTCACGCCAAGGCGGCGGCTGGATATCGCGATCCCAAAGCGGCAGCCTGGCTGCCGCACGCCAGATTGGGCAAGTATACAAGGGTTGTGGCTGGCTGTCAACAACAGATAACCGACAAACACCCCCGCGTCCACACGCCCGTAGATCACATCTTCCGCTGTGACAACACTCTCCGGTCCGCCGCGCCCTCGTCCACCAACCGTAGGTCACAGCCCCTGCCGTGACGACACTCTCCAGTTAGGAGCGCGCCCCAAGCCTTTTCTCGGCGCAGAACAACCGGTCTGGGTTTGGTACTTTGACAACCGCGCCAGAGACGCTGTGCCGTGGCGGCAGTGAATAGCCAGTCAACGGGAGATAGAATCAGGCTCAGCCCTTTCGAAGGGTAATAACCGATTTGTTTGTTAGCCGCTCCCGACCGGTAGGTTGCCCAATCGGTGCCCCAGTAATCTGGCGAGGTTGGCGGCGGCACGAAGAGCCAGGCCAGTTCGTCGATGAATCCCGATGGCATCCCTGGCTTTGTCACGCACCAGCCCCGTTTCGGGATTCCAGCTGTTCAGAAGCTGTCCATA
>JAYRNS010000536.1:0-6685 GCA_041912075.1 Anaerolineae bacterium | reverse complement strand
GGCCCGCCAGATGATCGAGCGTGCGCCGTGGCTGGGCATCGGTGCTGGCAACTATGCCGTCGTCTATCCGCAGGTCGCACTGCCCCGCTGGCAGGACCCGCTGGGTCACGCTCACAACATTTATCTGCACACGTGGGCCGAAACCGGGCTGGTGGGTCTGTTGAGTTACCTCCTGCTCTGGCTGGTCGCTCTGTGGCAGGCCTGGCGGGTCGCTCATGACCCCCGCATCACCAGCTGGCAGCGCGCCGCCGTCTTGGGCGTCTTGGGCATCATCGTGCACCTCAGCGTACACAACCTGGTCGACAACCTTCTCGTCCAGCGTATGTATCTGCACCTGGCGCTGGTCCTGGCACTGTTGACGGTGCCGGTCACGCATGCTATCGACGAATGGCACTCGAACAAACGAATCGGCCCGTCACTTTGACAGAAGATGTCCCCCTCACTATACTTGAGTCTATCCGAAAACCTGCCGAAGCGCCTCATGTTCCATTGAATAATAGGGTTTTCGGATAGACTCTTACCAGTCGAGAACTGACGAGGAAAAAGAGGTCTGAAAGCGCGCATGACCCGTGTAGCCGCGGTTTTGCACCAGGCGGATCGTAAAGAAGTCACCCGGTTTTTCAAATTTGCAGTCGTTGGCACGATCGGTGCCATCGTCGATTTTGCTGTGCTCAATTTTCTGGTGTTGGTGGTTGGCCTGACGCCGCTCCAGGCCAACCCGATCAGCTTCACCTGCGCGGTGATCAGCAATTTCACCTGGAACCGTTTGTGGACGTTTCCCGAAAGTCGCAAGTTCAAGAAACGGTCACAGCTGCCCAAATTCTTCACGGTCAACCTGATCGGGTTGATCATCAACCAGATCGTGCTGGCGATTGCCCTGGTCATCCTGGAGCCGTTCGTTCCACATCCGTGGGACTACAACCTGGCCAAAGCCGTGGCCATCTGTATCGTGCTCTTCTGGAACTTCGGCGTCAACCGGCTGTGGACGTACCGGGGCATCTGACGGTGGTCTCCGCCCGGCAGCGCGCAGATCACGCCTGATCCCCACAGGTTCCGCGGCTCATGCGAATTGCACTCGATTACACACCGGCGCTGCGCCAGGGGGCCGGCATTGGCCGCTATACCAGAGGCCTGGTCGACGGTCTGTCGACGCTGGTGTCTGCGGACGATATCACCCTCCTGGTCGCGGCCGATGCGGTGGATCGTCTGGCCGCATCCCCGCCACCCTTCCCCACGCGCCGCCTCCCGCTTACCAGCCGGCAGCAGGCGATTCTATGGCACCGCCTGCGTGCGCCCCTGCCGGTCGAATGGCTTGCGGGTCGGATGGACATCTACCATTCTCCCGATTATGTATTACCACCCCTACGCCGCGCACGCGGCGTCATGACGGTCCATGACCTGTCATTTCTGCAGGTACCCGACTGCGCCGACGCCGGTCTGCGTCGTTACCTGGAACAAGCTGTGCCCCATGCCGTACAGCGGGCGGCTCGCATCCTGGCCGATTCGCACAGTACCCGACACGATCTGGTCACGGTCCTCGGCGTCGACGCCGCGCGTATCGATGTGGTTTACCCCGGTGTGAGTTCTGCCTACAAACCGGTGACCGATGAGGCGCTGCGGCGGGACGTACGGCAGCGGTACAAACTCGAGCAACCCTTTCTTCTCAGCGTCGGTACACTGGAGCCGCGCAAGAACTACAGTCGTCTCATCCAGGCATACGCCAGGGCGCGCACCCGCGAACACCTGCCGCATCAGCTGGTTATTGCGGGTGGGCACGGCTGGCTGTACCAATCGATTTTCGATACGGTAAGCCAGCTCGATTTGGCGGCGCACGTGCAGTTTCTGGGCTATGTGGACGAACCTGACCTGCCCACGCTCTACAGCCTGGCGGATGGGTTTGCGTTTCCCAGCCGGTATGAGGGTTTTGGGATCCCGGTGATCGAGGCGATGGCGTGCGGCACTCCTGTGGTCACCGCCGATAACTCATCACTACCCGAAGCCGCCGGCGACGCCGCTTTGCTCGTGGCGGCCGAGGACACCGATGGTCTGGCCCAGGCCATCGCCCGTCTGCTGACCGATGACGCCCTGCGTACCACGCTGCGCCAGCGCGGTTTGAGTCACGCGGCGCGTTTCACCTGGACCGCCGCCGCCGAGTCACTGTTGGGTGCCTATGCACGCACTCTGGAGGATTCATGACCACGACGATGGAAAACAAACCACCCAGCGCCAGTCACACCGTGCTGAGCCAGTTTATGATGCCCGAACACGCCAACACCCACGGCAACGTGCACGGCGGCTGGATCATGAAACTGGTCGACGAAGTGGCGGCGATCGCGGCCGTGAGGCATTCACGCTGCGCCAGCGTCACCGTTGCCATCGACTCGATGACGTTCAATGCACCTGTCCTGGTGGGCGAACTCGTCACACTGGAAGCCACCCTGACCTACGTGGGGCGCACCAGCATGGAGGTGATGGTGCGCGTGTATTCGGAAAACCTGATGACCGGCAAATCGGTGCTGACCAATACGGCCTACGTGGTCTACGTGGCGTTGGATGCCGGTCGCTGTCCCACCACGGTGCCCGGTCTACTGCTGGAAACCGAAGAGGAACACATCCGTTTCGAACAGGGCCGTGAGCGCCAACGCCTGCGTCTGGAGCGGACCCAGCGCGAGCTGCGATGAGCGAGACGTACCCGCAGGCACCGCCTCCGGCACCGGTGGCCGATCCCGTTGCATGGCGGTGGCAGATCTCCGCCGCGGCGGGTTTGCTGAGCATCGGGTTGATCTTCATGGCCGCGGCCACCTGGGGCGCCTGGGTTGTCGATCCCAGTCCCGGCCTCACGCTCCTGGGCGTCGATCTGCCCGAATACGTAAAATTCCTCCCAGCAGTGCGTAGTGGTCAGATCTCAGTGATGCGCGAGGTATTTTACTGGCCGCTGTTGGTCCTGGCGATGGGTCTGAACCTGTTGGCGCTAACCACGCGGGGTCAGTGGCCGCGCGGGCTGCGCAGCGGCCTGGCGCTGGCCAGCATTCCCTGCACGCTGGCCCTGCTGCCACCCGCCTGGTCGCCGTTGACCTTCAGCCAATCCGAATACCGGCTGCAAATCATCGGCATTAGCGCGTTGCTGCTGCTGGGTGCCGGTACGCTGCTGGTCATCTGGCGGCAGGCCAACACGGTGCCGGCCGCGCGCTGGCTGCAGCTCGCAAGCGGGTTTGCTTTTTTGGTATTTGCCTTGATGGCCGTGTTGCCCCTGCTGGCCTGGCAGCAGGTTCAGCCTGAAATTGCGGTTGTCTACAACCACGCGCTGCAGCTGGGTTGGGGAGGCTGGGCCTTGGGCATCGGTGCTGTATACCTGGCGCTGGGAGGCATTCAGCTTGTTGGCCGAAAATAGCACGCGCCCCACCGTGCAGATGGACCCGCGCCGCCGGACACACATCGGCATCACGATGGCGGTTATCGCCAGCGTGATGCTGGCCTTCAACTCGATCTTTGCCAAATTTGCCTACCAGGCCGGCCTTGATCCCAACACGTTCACCATGCTGCGGCTGTCGGTGGCCGCGCTGGTGTTGTGGGGTGTATTCCTTCTATTTGGCCGTCAGTTCATCCCGATTCCACCAGCCGTGTTATGGAGCTGCACCCTCATGGCCGCAGCCAACACGGTTGCCCAATTGAGTTACTATTGGGGGCTGACCCGTCTGCCGGCCGGTGTTGCCACGCTTCTGCTCTACATGTATCCGGCCGTCGTGATTCTGCTGCTGCGACTGCGTGGTGAGCCCCTGACACGGCGGCGTGTCCTGCGCCTGGCAGTTGCCCTGGGCGGTGTGGCACTTCTGGTTGACCCAGCCGGTGGCTCGGTGCAAGTCAGCGGGGTGATCCTGGTGTCGATTGCTGTCTTCACTTACGCGCTCTATCTGGTGTTGGGCCAGATTGTGATTCACAACGTCGACCCGCGCACGGTTGCGCTGTATGTCATTAGCATCATGGCGGTGATGGCCACCGCGGTGCGATTGGTATTGGGTGGAAGTCACCTGCCGACCACCTGGGCGGGGTGGTGGCCGGTATTAGGGGTGGCCCTCTTGGGCACCGTGGTGACGCGTCTGACGATGTTTACGTCGATCAAGTATATCGGCAGCACGCAGACCGCACTCATCGGCGTCGTCGAGCCACTGACTACCATCCTGCTGGCGCGCGCCTTCCTCGGTGAAGTGATGGCCCCGGTTCAGTGGCTGGGTGGACTCCTGATCGTATTGAGCCTGCTGCTGATCGACCCGCCGGCCGGGCGGTCTGCGGATGGAACGGCCCCTCCGGCGGTCAACCAGAAAACGGCTGATGTCTAGTGGGTTACTTGCCATGACTGTAGCCATTGATCGAGCGTAATCGATGGCTATGCTCAAGCCAAACGACCCACTAGTACACTTGTTACGATTACATCAATTGGCCGAGTGCCAGTGACAGATCAGGGTCACGCCGGTGACTGCCCATGACCGGGATGTGGATGGCCAGCAGACGATCCTGGCTATCCACGTCGATGTGTACGGTGCGCGCCACGCGTTGTGGCGCTTCGCTCGATGCCTGGAGGCAGAGGCGCGCGACACGACCCGCCAGGTCGTAGGTGATGGCGTCGGTGGCTGGCAGGGGTGAATCGGGCGGCATGACCGGCAGACCGACCAGCCGCTGCCCCAGGTGCAGGAACTTGTTGTCCATCAGGAGCACCCCCAGCAAATGGCCACGCCCGTCAAGTTCAACCAACGCTTCCGCCTGGAGCGTAGTCGCCACGCCGCGCGGCCGGCGGCCCCGTCCCAGGCGCAGCACGATGCTGTGGCTGTGCTCGTCGTAGCTGGCCCGCAGCGGTGTCAGGTAGGTCGTCATTGTCATCGCGCGGATCAATTCTCGGGCGGCGGCAACGCCGTTGGCGTGTCCGTCGGCGCCGGTGTGGCGGTTGCCCGTGATTTGGTCTTGCAGCCGGCCACTGGTTGAGCGGCGGTTTCGCGCAGGGGTCCCGTCGTAAAGATGTTGTCGATGGCCTGGGCGATCTCCGGCAGCTTCGGCAGCAGCACCGCGCCACCCCCCGACGTGCGGTAGGGTGTGGTCAGGCGGTAATCCACGACAACGCCGTGGACATCTTTCATGTCCATCTGCAGGAGACCAAAGGTTGCCAGGTCCAACACTTCTTTCAACGACAAATCGGTCTGGAAAGCATCACGGAAGGTAACCCACAGCTCGGGGATTTTCGTGATCATGTTGAGCTGCAGTGCCTGGTCGCGAATCGCCATCAGCACCTGCTGCTGGCGACGTGAGCGGTCCCAGTCACCGGTGTAATAACGATACGACGCATAGAGCCGTGCTTCGCGGCCATTGAAATGATGTGGCCCAACGTCGTAGAAGACCTCGATCAGCTTGTCGGGGTTGTGTGGATCGGGGGTGGCTTCGAGCAGCGGGCAGTCGACATTGACGGTGACACCGCCAATCGTGTCGATTGCTTTCTCGAAAGCCAGGAGATTCATCCGTGCGTAGCGCTGAATCGGGATACCGAACGTGTCCGAAATAACCCGCTGGAGAAGGGCCGGTCCGCCGCCCGGGTACTTGACTTCATACTCGCCGACGAAATCGGCCATGTTGATGCGCGACATGCCATAACCCGGGATGTCCAGCCACAAATCGCGCGGCAGGCTGACAAGACCAACCCGCCGATTGGGAAAATCGACGGCCGCAATCATGATCGTATCGGTCCGCCACGCCCGCTCACCGGGTCGCTGATCTGACCCCATCAACAAAATGTTGAAGGTTTGATCCAGCGGACGTGGTGCGTTTGGATCGCGCGTAGGGACCGCCGTCGGGGTCACGCCAGCGGTGGTCGTGACCACAGCGGCGGCCGCCACGGCGGTGGGTGTTGGCGGCAGCGGTGTGACCGTGGGCGGTTCCACAGTGGCGGTCGGTGGCGTTGTAGGAGCGGCCGTCGGCGGGACCGTCGTGGGTGTGGCCGTAGTAGGCGGCTTGGTTGGAACCTCGGCGGGTGTGGCCGGCGCAGTCGTCGCAATCACATCGACGGTGGGAGGCACCTGGGGCGCTGGCGGTGTGCCACAACTGGCCAGTAACGTCACGAGCAGCAGCAATGAAAAAAGGCGCCACGCCGGGCGCGCGCGTAATGACAAAGGTTTCATGTAGAGACAATACCTCGTTAAGAGAACGAACACCCACAGCTGGTGGTTACACCGTTCTCTTCGTTGGCAGTTGACCACAGACAATGCTGCGGCCTTATCCACCGCCTTCAAGGGTACCACAGGGAAGCACACGTGCCAAATTTCAGACGCCGCCGTCCGCACACGCCGTCCGCGAATGCGGCTCACGAATGCGCGAATGCCATTCCCCGTACACCCCAACCCCTAACCCCCAATCCCCATCTCCACTCCTCACGGGCACCGCTGTGAGCGGTCGGTCGACGCGATCACATCCGGCGCATCCCAGATCGTGTCGAAGGCCTTGCGGATGGCCGGCTGGTTGGGCAGCAGTACCGAGGCACCGCCCGAGGTCCGGTAGGGTCGGGCCATCGTGAAGTCAAAGACCCGGCTGTGAATATCGCTGGCATTCAGCTCGACCCCCAGACGTGCCAGGGATACCACGTCCAGCAGGCTGAGGTCGGTGTCGACGTTGCCCCGCAGGGCGTTGAACAATGCGGGCACCTGCG
>JAYRNS010000535.1:0-2125 GCA_041912075.1 Anaerolineae bacterium | reverse complement strand
TGCAGACCTGACCAGCAGCAGAACTTACCTTCCTCTGTTAAACCGCTGACCCCGCCCGGCTTAAGGCTTGCCTGGCGGCGATGGGCACGTCCAGCCCCACTGCGCGCTAAACTGCATCACATCGGCCACCGTGACCAAACCGTCCTTGTCGCGATCGACGCGGTTGCGATAGCAGGCGTCGGCCCGGCCGCAGTTCCAGCTCGCCGCAGCCTGCGTGATGTCGAGCGCATCCACCTGGCACGAGCAGTCCAGGTCACGCCAGGTACACAGCGGCTGCGGCTGCAGGACGAACAAGCCCTCGCCGATACCGCTGACGATCACGGTGCCACTGTCGAAGAAGGGATAGTTACCCCAGGCGCCGCTGAATTGGGCGTTGTTGTTGGCGGGGTAAATGTCGAAGTAAGCGCTTTCGAACGGCGCCACGGGGTTGCTGATGTCCAGGATGCGCAGCCCGGCACGGTAGTTGGCCTGGTAGGAGCGGTTGCCCACAATGAACTGGTTATGGTCGATAGCCTGCGTGGGGCCGACATAGGTGTGCACCAGCACAGGGTTGTTCAGATCGGCCATGTCCCAGACGTAAGTGTAAGTGTTGTGGCCGTAATTTTGTTCGTCCAGCTCATCGTCCTGGTAGAAGTAGCGGTGATCCTCCGTGAGCCAGCCCTGGTGGATGTAACCGGCACCGGTATAGGTGCGGGCCGAAATCAGAGCTGGTGAGGCTTTGTTGGTCACATCCATCACCACCACCTGGCCACCTGTGCTCTGGTTGCCGTTGGAGTTGATGCAGATTTCCTTGCCGCGGTGTTCTGCATCCGGCCCATGATAGATGACACAGGTGGTATCGTGGGTGTAGGCACTGCCCGCGCAGCCGGCAA
This sequence comes from Anaerolineae bacterium, assembly GCA_041912075.1. Classification (GTDB taxonomy): domain Bacteria; phylum Chloroflexota; class Anaerolineae; order SSC4; family Amarolineaceae; genus SSC4. The sequence continues at coordinate 1,253 of JAYRNS010000535.1, read as the reverse complement.
AGGTGGGTGTACCCGGATTGCTGACGTCGATCATGTGCAGGCTGCCATTGCACGCATAGGCGCCGCCGGTCGAGATGCCCACCACGTACAGGTAGCCCGTATCCGGGTTGATCGTGATGTCGTGGGCGCTGCCGAAGAGGGTATACCGGGGCGCCGTAAAGGTGACAGGCGGAGTCGTCACGTTGCGCAGCTGCGTCAGGTCGAACACCTGCATACCGTGGGCGCCGTTCGAATCGGAGATGATATAGGCATACGTGTCGTAGGCCTTCAGCTCGCGCCACGATGAAGTCCCCGAGGCGGTGGGCAGGTTGCCCAGGTAGACTGGGCTGGCCGGGTTGGTCACGTCGACGAAGGCGGTGCCGTTGGAGCGCCCCATCAGCGCATATTCTTTACCGGTGAGGGGATCGGTCCAACCCCAGATGCTGCTCCCACTGCCGCCGCCGATGGTGCTGTTGGGCAGGAACGCCCCCAGATCGATGTTGCTGCACGGGTAGATGCCCGCCATGCCGCCGACACAGGGTGTGAAGGCCAGCGGCTGCAGATCCTGGGCCGGTTCCTGGTCGGCCAGGAAACGTGCGCGCAGGCTTGCGCCCGGGTCATCGGTAACGACCGGCCCCTGCGGCTCGACGCCAGCCTGAACGGGGGCGACTGCGCCGGTCAGTACAATGACAAGCATCAGCCCTAAAAGGGCCATGGACGACAGCAGTTTCATTGTGGATTCTCTCCTCTGGAACGAAGATCCGGGTTGTGCGGAGGGTTCGGTCGGTAAGGCGGACAATATTACCACAAACTGTTACGACGGGTCAAACCTGCTCACATCCCTGACCGTGCCTTGCCCACGATTCCCAGCAGTGGTAAAATGGCTGTCAAACACACCCCACATAAAAGGGTACGCAGGTCATCATGGATATTCATTTCGGCACCGACGGTTGGCGTGCCGTCATCAGAGACAGCTTTACCTTTGCCAACGTCCGCCTGGTCGCCCAGGCCATCGCCGACGTCGTTCGTGAACAAACAACCGGCCAGGAGACCCATGCGACGCCGCTGCGCATGGTCGTTGGCTTCGACACGCGCTTCTTGTCCGACCGCTATGCGCGCGAGGTGGCCTGCGTCTTTGCTGCCAACGGCATCCACGTTGACCTGACGCACGCCGATACACCCACCCCCGCGGTCTCTTATGCGATCGTCGCCCATGGAGCAGCGGGCGGTATCATGATCACCGCCAGCCACAACCCACCGCGTTACAACGGCAT
>JAYRNS010000534.1:0-3094 GCA_041912075.1 Anaerolineae bacterium | reverse complement strand
CTGACGGCCTGGGTGTACGGGGATGGTTCCGGGCACTTTCTCAACGTCTGGCTGATGGACGCGGGGAATGAGGTGCGTGCCTACAGCTTTGGCCGCATCAACCACCAGGGCTGGCAGCAGATGACCGCGCCGTTCGACGACCAGGCGGGCTGGCCCAACGGTCACATCAGCGGGCCGGACAACGGCCGTCTCGACGCCCCGGCTGCGCTGTACGGCCTGGTGCTGGACGGTGTGCCGGATGGACAGGCCAGCCAGGGCGCTATCTTCCTGGACGAAGTATTCGTCACACCGGTGCCGTAGTCCTGGTCGTTCACCCGCGTGGTCTGGTGACGGTGTGGATGAGCATCAAATCAAAGACGGTGCAGTGGTGGGGAGCAGACTTTGGTAAACGGCCAGGGTTTGGGCGGCAGTGCGTGACCAGGCGAACTGGGCGGCCTGGATGAGGCTTTGGGTGCGCATTTCGCGGCGGAGCGTTTCGTCGTGCCACACGGTGGCCAGGCTGGCGACCATGTCGTCGACCTCGTAGGGGTCGAAGTAACGCGCCGCCTCGCCTCCCACCTCGGGCAGGCTCGACGTCCCGCTGCACACCACCGGTGAACCACACGCCATGCCCTCCAGCACCGGCAAACCAAAACCCTCGTACACCGAGGCCAGTACGGTGATGCGGGCTGCGCTGTAGACCGCCGGCAGATCGGCATCGGCGACGTAACCGGGCAGGTGAACCGCTTCCCGCGCCGGGAACGCGGCCAGCTTGCGCTCGAACCCTTCGGTCAACCATCCGCGGCTGCCGACGATCACCAGGTGAGCATCGTGACCGGTCCGGCGCAGGATGAGCAGGGCATCCAATAGCCGTTCCAGGTTCTTACGCGGCTCGATGGTGCCAACGGTCAGCAGGAACTCTTCCGGGAGGCCATAGCGGGCGCGCACTTCAGCGATGCGCGCCGCCGGCTGGGGCGTAAATTGAGGTGCCGCCGCCTCGTAGATGACGTGTACTTTGGCGGGATCGACGTCGTAGGCGCGCAGCAGGTCCTGCCGGCTCGCTTCTGAGATCGTGATGAGGGCCGAGGCACGCCGGCAGAACAGCGGCATGGCGGCGTTGAGGAACCAGTAGTTGAGCTTCTTGTGGTGTTGTGGCAGGTGGCGGTAGATCAGATCATGCACCGTGAGCACGGTGGAGATGTGACGCAAGGGCAGCAGCAGGTGTTCGGTGGCGTGGTAGAGCTCAGCGCCGGGCAGGAGGCGGTCGAACCCAGCATGGGCCAGCTGCCCCAGCCACACCGCCATACGCCAGGGTTTGTAGCCGGCACGCACGGTGCGCACCGGTCCGGCTGGTGGTGGCAAACCGCGTACAGCCCAGTCGGCTTCGGATGCCGGCGAACCGGCCTGGTTGTAGAAAAGGCCGAGACGTTCGCCCATCCGCGGCGCCAGCGCGGATGCCAGGCTGGCAGCATAGCGCCCCAGGCCCGCTTTGCCGTTGATGGCTGGGGAAACATCGAGGTAGATGGTCATAATCTCCCCGTTGGTTGAGGCACTGTGCGGCGGTAGCTATCAGCGCGAACGTGATGACGCAGACCGCTCCTTGCGTCGAGTTTTGGATGCGGTTGGCGGCATCGTCGTTATCAGGGCACGCAGAACAGCATTGACCGATTCAGAGGTCGTAAAGACTTCCGCAATGTCAGGGTCGAGCATGACCACGACCTGGCTTTTGTCGATTTGCCCCGCAAATCGATTTGGTCGAGCCTTAGCATAATCGAAGTGGTACTCAGGGAGCATATCGTCGGCTGTTGATTGTTCCGGTTCAGGAGCTGATGTTGTCTTCATAATCTTTACGTTCTTTCCTGGTTGCCAGGCGTGCACTGATCACTCGCAATACCCCTTCAGACCGCTCGGTGAAATTGACGAGCACGAGTCGGCCGGTGACCGAGTGGCCGACGATCACTTCGCGTATTTCGGCGATTGAGTGATCTTCATCATCGAAGATATATGCCAATGGATCATCGAATACCGTACTGGCTTCATCGAAGCTAACACCGTGTCTGCCGATATTGACGATTGCCTTCCGACTGTCCCATTCGAAACGATAAGGCATTTGGCCTGCCAGCTGTTCTTGGTGTCACTGAAGTTGCCTGCATGATGATACCACATATTCGATGAGAGGGGTAGTATACTGCAACCAACCACCAGCCAGGCTTCGACGTCGTGAGTGCTACATTGGTCCATTTCTCTTTCGGGTGGAGAGACACAGAGCAATGGATGGAAGCCGTGTGACCAACACGGCACCAACGGTGTCGAACCTTTTTGGCAAAACGTGCCATCTCACGGAGAATAACAATCATGCACCCAGCTCTGGAAAAGTACAAAGACCTATTCGACAAACGCGCCTTTGCCCACGTGGCCACGATCATGGCCGACGGCACGCCGCAGGTGACACCGGTGTGGTGTGATTTTGATGGCGAGTACGTACGAATCAACTCAGCCCGCGGCCGGCTCAAGGACCGCAACATGACGGCCCGCCCCTACGTGGCGCTGTCGATTCTCGATCCGGACAACCCGTACCGCTACGTACAGATTCGCGGCCCGGTGGTCGAGATCACGACCGAAGGCGCTGATGCGCACATCGATGCGCTGTCCAAAAAATACACGGGGTCCGCAGTGTACCGCAACCGGCGTCCCGGTGAGGTGCGTGTCACGTACAAGATTCGCCCCGAACGTGTCCGGGGCATGGGCTGAACCATGGATTGACCTGCCGTGCGACTTCTCGTCACCGCCGACCTGCATTACCGGCCGGCACAGCGCGACACGTTTCTCGATTTTGCGCAGTGGGTGCAGGACCAGCAGCCGGACTGCTTCGTGATCGCCGGCGACGTGGGGCACCCGCTGCGTCTGTTTCAACGCGGTCTGCAGCTTTTCAGCGATCTTCCCTGTCCGCGGCTGTTGATCGCCGGTAACCACGACGTCTACCGCAACACTTACAGCAGCCAGGACCTGTGGCAGCACTGGCTGCCCCAGGTGGCACGTGACGAAGGGTTTGGCTGGTTGGAGACCGAAACGCTCGTGCTGGGATCGACCGGGGTTTGCGGGACGATGGGGTGGT
>JAYRNS010000533.1:0-4445 GCA_041912075.1 Anaerolineae bacterium | reverse complement strand
TCGGTCCACTGCCGGCCGTCTGTCGACACCAGGCCAGCATCCTGGGTACCCACCCAGAGCTGACCCCTGGCATCTTCGGCCAGGGCGTAAATGCGAGTCGGCCGTCCACCAAACTTGTTGTTGGGAACCGTGTACCAGCGTTGTTGGTCGAAACGATCCAGCCCCGAGGTGGTTGCGAACCACATCGAATTGTCGAGCCCGTCCCCCCAGATGGCACGCACCGAATTGGCCGACAACCCGCTGTTACCGGTCTGATAGGACGACCACTGCTCGCCGGGTGCCGCGGTTTCATCAAAGCGTACGACACCGCCGAAATTGGTGCCAAACCAGTACGCACCGTCATTGTCCTGCCAGAACGACCACACACTGTTGTCCGGCAGTCCATCACCTGCCGTCCACTGGGTCCAACGCCCGGTCGGCGGTTCGAAGCGAAAAACGCCCTGACCCTCGGTGACGAACCAAACATTGCCGGCCCGGTCTTGCTCGATGGCGTTGATCTGGCTGAGGGGTGCGGTGCCGTCAGGTACGACGTCATGCCACTGGCTTCCATCGTACTGCGAGACGCCAGATGTGGTACCGGCCCAGATGGCGCCCGACTCGTCCTGCATCAGGGCATGCACCGTACCAGGTGCCAGCCCATCAGCAGTCGTCATCCCTGTCCATTGGCCCGACCCGTCATCCGCCGGCTGCCAGCGCACGATACCGGCGTCAGTGCCAAACCAGAGTGAGCCATCGGTCGTTTCCAGTATGGCATGCACGGTATCGTCGAGCAGACCATTTTCGGCGGTCGTGAATGATTCCCAAGTGGGGTTGTTGGCGTGGTCAAGGTGGAGACGGCTGATGCCCTGCAGCGTACCGAACCACCAATCACCCCGGCTGTCCTGCCAGAGCGATCGTACCCGGTTGGACACCAGGCCATTGGAGGCGTCGAAAGTCTGCCAGCGCCCATCGTACCGGCTGACGCCGGCATCGGTTGCCAGCCACAGTGCCCCGGACTCGTCCTGCAAAATGTCAAAGACCTCATTGGCCGCCAGACCATCGCCGACGGTGTACACCGTCCAGGGCGAATACGGGGCTTGCGCCACTGCCGCAGCCGCCATGAGCACAAAAACGAGAACCAGGGCGGCTATGACAACCATGAGACGAGGAACGCGCCACACGCCGGACCTCCGATTCGAGGGTAAACGGTTCATTTATTTGCTGCTAAATCTTGTCTATCATATTAAACGAAGTGCTGCGGAATTTCAAATCTTGACAGGCTATGTTATAATATCTCTTAGAGAAATATTAGCAATCACCGCTGCTTTGCATCAGTTTCTCATCCATCTAGCTTTCCATCGTGATCATCCGGCACACGATGGACCTGCCGGCGGCTTGCCGGGCGGTTGTCACATTGCCTATTACGTGACAGCCGAATGTAGCTGATCCGAGTCGAAACATTGTCACCGGCGACCATGCTCTTCGGCCGGAGAAAGGCGCACCCTCGAATGCGCACCATCACACGTTGTTTCATGGTTGTTTTTGCGGTTGTTTTAGTGGCGAGCGCGGCACCTTTTGCCCGACCGCTGGTCGGTTATGCAGCGTCTGAAGCGGCCAGCGGGGGCACTTATTACACCGTACGCCGGGGTGACACCCTGTCGGCCATCGCCAAACGCTTTGGTGTCACGGTCAGCGCCATTACGCGTGCAAACAACATCCGTAACCCCAGTCGAATTGTTGCCGGCACGCGTCTCTTCATTCCTGGTGTGAAACCTTTATCGACGCCGCGTCCTGTTAAGCCTCTGTTGCAGCCAACGCCGGCACCCACCGTGGCCACGACAGAGTCACTGATACCCACCACACGACCGCCTTGACCGGCCCGAGCGTTGGCACCGGCCGGTCACGTCTGGCCAACCGGGACCTGGGTTCCACCCAACTCCAGTGATAACTGCGCGGCCTGCAAAACCTGCACGACACGCAATCCATTGCGGCCGTCGGTCAAGGGTACTGCAGCATTACGTACGCAGTCGACAAAGTGCTGGCATTCAAGACGCAGGGGCTCGGTCATATCCAACCGCGGCATCGTGATATCGCCTGAATGTACTTTGTATTGAAACTCGCCGTAACCAGCTTCGTCTTTGCGATACACGCCCTTATCGTAAATCTTGACCTTGCCCTCGGACGCCACGTCGTCGTACACGACCATTTTGCGGCTGCCGACGACGGTGAGCTGGCGTGTCTTGCTGGGATCCAGCCAGCTGGCATGGATGTGCCCTAAGACACCCCCGGCAAACTCAAGGGTGATGAACACCACGTCCTCGACGGTGCCGTTGAGAAACGACTGGCCGCGCGCGGTCACGTGCGCCGGCATTTGACCCAGAAGGTGCAGCATGATCGATACATCGTGCGGTGCAATGCTCCAGAGGGCATTGATGTCGGTCTGGACACGACCCAGGTTGACGCGCGTGCTGTAGAGATAGTACAAATCGCCCAGTTCGCCGCCGTCAAGCAGGGACTTGATGTAACGCACAGCCGGGTGGAACTCGAAAATGTGACCCACCATCAGAACCCGCTGCCGTGCTGCCGCCTCCGAGACGATCATCTGGGCATCACGCACGTTCATCGCCAGAGGTTTTTCTACGAACACGTGTTTGCCAGCCGCCAGGGCCTGCATGGCCAGTGCGACGTGGGTCCTGGCCGGTGTCGCCAGGGCCACGGCATCGATGTCCGGCCGCGTGAGGGTTGCCGTCACATCGGTGGTCATCTCCACCTGCGGAAACTGCCGCTGCAAACGTACCAGCGCCTTCTCATCCACATCCGCACACAACACCAGATCGCCGTGCTCCACCATAGAAAAGTTGCGAGCCAGATTGGGGCCCCAGTAGCCACACCCCACCAGGGCAATCCGCACGTTGCTGCTATTCATCTCGCACCTCTCATTCTGCAGGTTTCCAGGAAAAGGTCCGCAGTGCGGCGGCCACCTCGGGGCTGTGCCAGGGCCCGCCCTGGTACACGGTTGCCGGCTGCAGCGCGCCCATTGATTCCAAAGCTGTACCGGGCGCAGCCCCTTTCGTGCCCAGGATGGCGTGTCCCCAACGAAACCGGCCGCGCAGATCGCCTACGGCCCCGATTGTCCGCAGCGCGTCGACGGCCGCGGGCTGCAAAGCGAGCGACGCGTCGTCGGCAGCCGCGACCGCTACCCAGTGTCCCGCCGGCACGGCCGCGATGAAACGCACCAGCGCATCCGAGGCCGCCGGATCGGCGAGGGTGTCGAAATAGGCGCGGGTGGTCACACGACCCTCGGTCGGATCGATCACGACAACTTGATAGCCCGGTTCACCCGGACGCGGCGCTTCATCGATACCATTGACCCAGATGTGGCCGAAATCTCCCGTCTCCTCGCCAGCGCTCTCCACCAGCACCGCCACTGGCGGCTGCGCTGATTCTGCCGCGCTGTTCAGCGCAGTTTCGACCGGGTACAAACGATCGAATACCAAATCGATGTCGTTCATTCCGGTCTGCGCAATCCCCGGCGGCACCGCGATCGTCACCCGTTGCCAGTCCTCATCCACCGGGTGCGGCACCGACTGCCAGCCATTGATTTCGATGCGCACGCGTTGGTCGGGACCGGGTGCGCGCAGCTGCAGCGTCAGCTCGCCGCCCCTCGCCGACAACGGATACAACAGACGCACGCGCTCGCGCTCGGCCCACGCCGCAGCGGGAACACTGCCCGACCAAACCGGTCCGAGTAGCGGCGGCTGTACCCATCCGCTCCAGCCTTCACCGAGGTACAGCGTGCCATCGGGCGCGGTCAGATCGACCGGCGCGGCCGCCGCAGCCTGCGGTTCGACGCGATACAGGCTGATACCGTCTTGGGTGGCGATGAGCGACAGCGGGAAGAGTGTTTCCAGATACGTGCGCACGGTGTCTGGCACGGCCTGGTTGTGCACCGCCACGTAGCGCACGTCGAACTGTCTCAGGAAGGATCCAACCAGGGGGCGATCGTGGTCCAGCAGCGTCTGCCATGCCACGGGGTCGGCCAGCAGCTGGCGCAGGGTGGTGTGTAGTGGCTCGTCAGCTGCGTTGGTGAGCCCGATCAGGGTACTGAGCACCGGTGCCTGGCTGAAATACTGGAACTTGAACGGCGGGTTGCGCGAGGTGTTGCCACCGACCAGGCGTTTGCCATGAACCGTCTGGTACCACTGCTCGAACATGATGAGCACGTCTTTTTTGCCCAACACACGTGCCCCGTTGCGCAGACCCAGTGGAATTTCCAACAGCGTGAAGTCGCCTGGCTCGTCCGCCACGCGGCGATAAACCGCCGGCACCGTCAGATCGGTCAACGGCAGTGGCACGGCCAGGTGCTCGAAGATGATCAGCCCGGCCAATCCAACCGCGGCGAAGCTCATGGCGGGTCGCCAGTTAGCCGGCTGGCGGGTGGCCCACCTGGCGAACAGTGCGTCTAC
>JAYRNS010000532.1:0-2171 GCA_041912075.1 Anaerolineae bacterium | reverse complement strand
GGCAATCAGCTCACGCACGATCGCCGGGAAACCGCTGCCGGTTGGGGTGGGGGTCGGGGTCGCCGTATGCGTGGGGGTTGGTGTGGCGGTGACCGTGTGCGTTGGCGTGGGCGTAGCCGTGGCCGGCGCCGGGTAGCTGTGCAGGACGAGGGGCAGGTAGCGTGCCGGCAGGTTCGATGGTGGTATCTGCGGCCGGCAGATCCAGACAGCGGCCTCGTCCACGAACATCGCGCTGGTGCCGCCGGTGCCGTTGTTGTAGGTGCCGAACTGCAGGCGGAAGCTGCGTCCGCGCAGGGCCAGCAGGTCGATCTCGGTCGTCAGCCAGGCCCGGTCATTGGCCCGCCAGGTGGCCAGCATCTGGTAGGTACCGTCGTCGAATTTCGCCAGCACGTACTGGTAATCGGCGACCGCCGGGTCGTCGACGAGCCAGCCGGCCGCCGGCGCGCGCGTGTCGCCGATGGCCGCCAGATCACCGAGGACCGGGTAACGTCCGAAGGTCAAGGTGGCGCGGGTGGCATCGGCCGGGATGCTGATGCGCTGGCGAAAGTCGGAGTAGCTGAGGACGTTGGGACCGCCGGCTTCGATGCCGCTGCGCATCGCCCAGGCACCGGCCAGGCTGGGGTTGTTCGTGTAAGCGGCCGGATAGGTGGTGGCGGGAATTTCCCAGGCGCGGGCGATGCCGGCGTAGTTCAGATTGGGATCGGTCTCGAAACCGCCGTCGGCCAGGGCCTGGTAGCAGGTACTGCCGTAGATGTAGGCCGTGCCGCCGCCGCTGGTGGCGTAGAGGAAGGGCAGCGGAGCCGCGGCCAGCAGCCGCTGTGGCGCGGCCCCGGTGGGCAGCAGGGGCTGCGGTGCCCAGCGTTGACCGTCGTTGTCCGAGCGGTAGACGCGCGGCGGGTATTCGCCGGCCATGAACGAATCGTCCAGGGCGACGTACAACGCCTCGCCGGCCGGGTCGATCACCAGGTCGTGGTACGACGTGACATAATAGCCGGGCAGGCCGGCCGTTGTTACCTGCCACGTCGTGCCGCCGTCGGTCGAGCGCGTGATGCCGCTCTCCGGCTGGACGCCCGAACCTTCCATTTCACGGTACGCGGCCCACAGCGTGTGGTCGGTCGCGTAGTGGGGTGAAATGGCCAGGCCGCGTGTGGGGCTGGGGGCATTGAGCCGCTGCCAGGTCAGACCGCCGTTGGTCGAGCGGTGCATGGGGCCGAAGCCGGCGGCAAAGAGGGTATGATCCGACACGTAGGCTGGGGAGAGGGCCAGGAAGTAGACGTCGAGGTCGGCCGGCTGGCCGGCGGTGGGCAGCCAGGTGCTGCCGCCGTTGGTCGAGCGGTAGACCTGCGGCTGGCCAAACGGGGCACCACCCAGGAACAGGGTATGGTCACTGGTGTAGGCTGGCGAGACCACCAGGTCCTGCACGGCGCTGCTCTCCCAGACTGTCTGCCACGACGCACCCCCGTTGGTCGAGCGCAGCACGCGGCGGCCCGGCAGCTCGGCGGTGGTCGTCAGCACGAAGAGGGTGTTGTCGGCCGGATAGGCCGGGGAGGGCACGATCTTGAGTGTGCCGCTGATGGGGCCGGTCGGACCGGGGCCGAGGGTCACCCAGTGCTGGCCGGCGTCGCTGCTGTGGGACAGGCCGGTGGGTGTGCCGGCAAAGAGGATGTGGTCGGTGCTGAAGGCGGGTGAAGCGGCCAGGGCGAGCACGGTACCGCCCGGGGGTGCGGGCAGGCTCTGCCAGGGGGTGGGTGGCGGCTCGGCGGGCACCTGTCCCGCGGCCACGGCGGCCACGCCGGCCAGGACGACGAAGACGATCGAACAAACAACCACGAGGCGGTGCGCTGCCATAGGATCCCTCCTGCGCAGTTGGCGTCTGTACCATATTGTGACTGAACGCACAATCACTCCAGAGAGTGATGACGTTCGAGCGCAGGTAAAGACACGCGCAGGTGTTTACCGCTGGTTGGAGTGTCTGCGGTCGGGGCGCATTGACACTGATTGGGATAGCTTACAGGTGGAAGAAAGCGCTGTTGAAGATTTCGAGATCGACGTCGGGGGCATGGACTATGCACCGGAAATCAACGGCATCTTGGGTTCATATCTCACGGCCTTTTTCCCAAAACCACGTAACTCGTATCACCATCACTCGCCGGCTCGAACCTGAAATCGGC
>JAYRNS010000531.1:0-3954 GCA_041912075.1 Anaerolineae bacterium | reverse complement strand
GGGCGAATCCGGTTGCGGCAAGACCACGGCGGTCAAGGCGATACTCGGGCTGACGCCCATTGCGCGCGGAGAAGTCATGCTCGACGGCCAGCGCGTTTCCGGTTTGAGCGAACGCCAGTTCAAGCCGCATCGCAAACTGGCACAAATCGTTTTTCAGGATCCCTACAGTTCGCTCAATCCACGCATGCGCGTGGGCGATATTCTTGCCGAGGGCATGATGACCCTGGGGATCGGCGATGCCTCCAGCCATAAGGAATCCATCGCTGCACTATTGGAGAAAGTCGGTTTGGCGCCGGATGCGGTCAACAGGTATCCGCACGAATTTTCCGGCGGCCAGCGCCAGCGCATCGCCATTGCCCGGGCGCTGGCCGTCAAACCGCGCGTGCTGGTTTGCGACGAACCCACCTCCGCGCTGGATGTCTCGGTTCAGGCGCAGATACTCAACCTGCTGGCCGACCTGCAACGCGATGAAGGGCTGTCCATGCTGTTCATCACCCACAACCTTGCCGCAGTTGGCTACATTTCTCATCGCGTGGCGGTGATGAAAGAGGGAAAAATAGTCGAGACGGGCGCAACCCGCGACATTCTCACCCGGCCGCAACACCCCTACACCCAAAGCCTGCTTGCCGCCGCCGTGTAAAGCTGCTGGCAAATTCCAGAATCCGGCTTGGCCGGCAAGTAAAGCCAAGGCCGGTTCAGTGCGATCTATTACTTTGGTTGTATTGACACCTGGTGACGGTTGACTCTAGGCTGGCCGCAACACACAGATCATTTCGGTGCAAGGCCGGCTTGAGAGAAAAATCAGGGGACTCAACATGGAAAGCTTGTCGATAGCAGCAGAACGGCGTGAGCCACATGAAGTAATGAGGGGGTGGACTGCTGCTATAAAAATTTTGACAAACGCGCGATTAACCGTGTTCCACTTTTCGAAACAGTGTCTGACACTGTTTTCATTGAAGGGAAAAAATCCGAGCCAGGCCCCTTTCGCTCCTTTCGCTTTCACTGTTTTTGGTCTTTGCAGCGGATCTCCTGCCGCGCCACTTGCCCCTATCGTTTGGGCTGATCTATGTAATGTCGGTGGTACCTCCTCTGACGCACAAGATGTTTGTGATTTGCGCGGGGAATTGCTCGGCTATCCGCTTTATTCTTTCGATCCTTATACACTGGTAAATGGTGTTACCTGTGGATCCGCTAGTCGGGGTATACATAAAGCAAGTGCGGGTTCGCCCGCGACAAAATGTAGACGATATGCCACATCCGGCAATTTGGGGTTTCCGCGTCTGGGCCAATATTGTGGCCCGGGTGCAATTGCTTCCGGGAATCCACCGAACATGACGTGTAGTTTTTGCCCCGCGCCTTTCATTGAGGAAAACGGAGTTTGCGTATCACCTCCTGCGCCCCAGCGTTCGCCTAACAAGGATACTGGCAAGCCAGATTGCTCCATGGTTGTGGGAAATCCCATTAATGTGGGAAATGGGAACAAATTTCTAGAGGAGGAGGATCATTTTGGTGGGGTTGAAAATGAGCTTGGTATAAGACGTTCTTATAATTCCGTATACTTCAATTCTCGATCCAGTATTGGCAAGAACTGGCACTATACTTTTGGCGTATTGATTAAGGAAATTTCGAATGTGTCGATTGAGCTCATTCGCTCCGACGGCAAATCTTTAGGCTTTAACAATACTGCTGGCTCTTGGGAAGCCGAGGTAGACGTTCCTGGTTATTTGATCGAGAATAAGGGCACTGATAATCTTCGTAGTGGTTGGACGTATCGTGCTAACGGCACGTCGGAATTATACGATGCGGCAGGCAAACTTCTCAGTATCACAGGCATATCTGGGTATACCCGCACATTGATCTATGACGTGCCCGTTGCCAACGGCGGCGATGGCGATGCCGAGACGCTGGACACTATCACCGACGACACCGGCCGCCAACTCAGATTCGGCTACGACGCGCAAAAGCGCATCGCCAGCGTTACCGACCCCGCTGGCGGGGTCATTGCCTACACCTACGACAGCCAGGGCAATCTCATATCCGTCACTTATCCCGATGGCAGGAGCAAGACCTACCACTACAACGAACCCGAGCACACTTCCGGCGCCAGCCTGCCGTATGCGCTTACGGGCATCACCGACGAAAACGGTGTACGTTATGCAACCTACAAATACGCCGCCAACGGCAAGGCAATTTCCACTGGCCACGCAGACGGCACCGACTTGCATACACTCACCTACGGCACCAACACCACCACTGTCACCGACCCGCTCGGCACATCGCGCACTTACAACTTCACCACCATCCTCGGCGTCGTCAAAAGCACCGGCCAATCCCAGCCCGGCGGTTCCGGCTGCGGCCCCGCGTCCTCGTCGACCACCTACGACGCCAACGGCAACGTCGCCAGCCGCGCCGACTTCAATGGCAACAAGACCTGCTACGCCTATGATCTGACGCGTAATCTCGAAACCGCACGTGTCGAAGGCCTGGCTGCCGCGACGGCCTGTCCCGCGAATCTGTCGACTTATAACCCTGTCGCCGACACTGCCCAGCGCAAGATTCTCACCACTTGGGACGCCACCTTCCGTCTGCCGACCAAGGTCACCGAAGCCGGACGTGAAACCACCACCGTCTACGACACGCGAGGCAATCTCACCAGCCGCAGCATCAAGGACACCGCCACCAACGTCACACGCACCTGGACCACCAGCTACACCTACCACGCCAGCGTGCCCGGCGTGCTCACTCAAAAGGTCGACAACGGCCCGCGCACCGACGTATCGGATATCACCACCACCGCCTACTACCTGCCGGATGAGAGCTGTCTCGGCGGCCACTATGGCTGTCGCGGCCAGGTCAGGCTGATCACCAATGCGCTCGGTCAGCTCTCCCGGATCACCCGCTACACCGCCCACGGCCAGCCCGAGGAAATCATTGACCCCAACGGCCTCACAACGACACTTACCTATGATGCCCGTCAGCGGCTCTTGTCGCGCACCGTGGGCACCGAGACCACCGGTTACCAATATGACAACGCCGGCCAGCTCACCCTGCTCACCCGGCCCGATGGCAGCACGCTCGCCTACACCTATGATGCCGCCCACCGCCTGACCCAGATCGCCGATGCCCTGGGCAACAAGATCGCCTACACCCTGGACGCCGCCGGCAACCGCACCCGTGAAGAAACATTCGATCCCAATAACGTGCTCACCCAAACCCGCCAGCGCGAATACGACGCCCTGAACCGCCTGTGGAAAGACCTTGGCGCGCAAAGCCAGACCACCACCTACCAGTACGACGCCCAGGGCAACCTGAAACAGGTGGCCGATCCGTTGACCCACGCCACCAATTATCAATTCGATGCGCTCAACCGCCTCATCCGCATCACCGATCCCGGCACGGGTCAGACCCAGCAGACCCCCGATGCGCTGGATCGCATCACCGGCGTCATCGACCCCAAGGGTGTGGGTACCACGTATGCCTACAACGGCCTGGGCGACCTCGTCAGCGAAGTCTCCGCCGATCGCGGCACCACGACCTTCACCTACGACAGCGCCGGCAATCTCGCCACCCGCACCGATGCGCGAGGCGTCAAGCACACCTGGACGTATGATGCCCTGAACCGCCCCACCAAACGCACCCACACCACCGTCACCGGCGTGCCCGCGACTACCCAGCTCACCTGGGGCTACGATGCGGGCACCAACGGCAAGGGCCGGCTCACCGGCATGGCCGATGACACCGGCAGCACGGCCTACACCTACGATCAACACGGCAGGCTGTTGAGCAAGGCTCAGACCTCGACCCTGGATGCCCTAAGCCTCACCCACACCCTGAGCCAGTCCTACGACGCCTCTGGCCGCGCCACCCAGACCACCTACCCCGGCGGCGCCGTCATCACGCCCACCCATGGGCTGGACAGCCGCCCCGTCGCCCTTCAGCTCAATGGCGCCGTGC
>JAYRNS010000530.1:0-5137 GCA_041912075.1 Anaerolineae bacterium | reverse complement strand
CGGGGGGCGGGGCGGGCTGGGGTGGGTATTTACACTTTTTAAACCCCACCGGGTGTGGGCACCCATGTGGGGCGTGGGGGCTGGGGGTGGGGGTTTCGGGGTGGGGGGGTCACAGCACGCGGCCTGAGTGAACGACCTACGCCACCATGGGCAAAACCCACCCGCTCCTCCCTAATCCCCAATCCCCAACCCCTAGCCCCCAACCCTTAGCCCCTACTCCCGATTGACGATATCCCCGCCTACGAGTATACTATGCCCATCCGTCACTGCCGGGTTCACGGATCGGGGCATATGCCCGGGACCCATTGACGAGAGATTTGCAGGTTTATTCCCATGCGCCGCTTCCAATCGATGCTTCACAGACTGGCTGTGATTCTCACTATCTCGACCCTGCTGCTGCCGGCATTCGGTGCGGCCGCCCAGACACCCACCGTCGACGAGCAGGTGAGTGCCATCCTCGACCAGATGACCACCGCCCAGAAGATTGGCCAGTTGTTCCTGGTCCGTTTCGTCGGCGACAATGTCGGGCCCGATTCGGACATCGCCGATCTCATTCGCAACTACAACGTGGGCGGTGTGCTCTTGACGCCCGACAATTTCCCACAGGGCAGCCCGACGCCCGCCCAGGTGGCCGACCTGACCAACCGGCTGCAAGGTCTGGCGTTTGGCCAAATCCTGCCGGCTGAGCCGCTCACCACCACCACGACCGTCACGACCGCTGCCGCGATCAATCTCATCGAAGGCAACGACAGTCAAGAGACCCGTGTCCCGCTCTTTTTGGCCATCGACCACGAAGGCGACGGCTATCCGCACACCTGGCTGGGTGATGGCTTCACCCCACTGCCTTCGGAGATGGCGATCGGTGCCACCTGGAAACCGGAAAACGCCGAGGCCGTTGGCCGCATCGTCGGCAGCGAGCTGGCGGCATCCGGCGTCAACCTGCTGCTGGGCCCGTCGCTCGACGTGCTTGACAACCCGCGTATTGGGCGTGAAGGTGATCTGGGCGTGCGTACGTTTGGTGGTGATTCGTACTGGGTGGGACGGATGGGCCAGGCCTACATTCGGGGTGTGCACAGCGGCAGCGGTGGGCGCGTGGCGACCGTCGCCCGCCATTTCCCCGGTCAGGGCGCCAGCGACCGCCGGCCAGAGGATGAAGTGGCGACGGTCCAGAAACCCCTCGCCGCCCTGCAGCAGGTCGAGCTGCCGCCGTTCGCCGCGGCGACCCGCCTCGATCCCCAGGGCACATTTACACCCACCGAAGCGCTGATGTCGTCGCACATCCGCTACCGCGGGTTCCAGGCCAACACCCGCCAGCTGACGCCCCCGATCAGTCTGGCACCCCAGCTGCAGACCATTCTCAGCCTGCCTGAGTTCAAACCCTGGCGTGACGCCGGGGGACTGGTGGTCAGCGATGCGCTCGGTGTACCGGCCGTACGTCGTTACTACGATGCCGAGCTGCAAAAATTCCCCCACCGCCAGGTGGCGCTCGATGCGTTTACCGCGGGTAACGATCTGCTCATGGTCACCTACTTTGCACTGACCGACGATTACCCGCAGGAAATCGCCAACGTCAAGGATACCATCGTCTTCTTCCGTGAAAAATACGACAACGATCCTGATTTTCGCGCGCGCGCCGACGCAGCACTGACGCGCATCCTGACGACCAAACTGAAGATGACTGGCCAGTTCACGCTGGAGAACGCGCTGTCGAATCCACCCGCCGCGACCGCACAGTCCGGACCCAACCTGCGCAAGGTCACCGACATCGCCAAAGAGGCGATCACGCTGCTCTATCCGGGTCCGCAAGAGCTGGCCGATCGGGTGCCCACGTCGCCCCTGGCCGACGAAAACCTGGTGGTGTTTACCGACAGCCGTACGGAACAAAATTGTGCGGCCTGCCCGCCCTTCCAAACCGTGGCCGTCGATGCCATCCAGAACATCATCCTGCGTCTGTATGGACCCCAGTCGACCGGCCAGGTGCAGACGCAGCGTGTGACCAGCTACAGTTTCGACGACCTCAAAAAGGTGCTCGACGGCCGGGCCAGTGGTGTGGAGTCAGCCCCCATCCAGGTTGCGATCCGCGACGCCGACTATCTGATATTTGCCATGCTCGACGTGACACCCGCCGAGGTACCCTCGTCGGACGTCGTCAAGGCCTTCCTGCGCCAGCGTTCCGACAGTCTGCGCGACAAAAAGATCATCGTCCTCGCGCTGAAGGAACCCTACTACCTGGACACCACGGAAACGAGCAAACTTACGGCACTGTATGGGGTCTATTCCAAGACAGAGCCAGCCCTGGAAGCCGCGGTACGTGCTTTGTTCCGCGAGTTTACGCCCAGCGGCGTGTCCCCCGTCAACGTGCCTGGCGTCAATTACGACCTGCAAACGCGGCTGGAAGCGGATCCCACCCAGGTGATCCCCATCGTACAGGCCAATCTCGCCCCGGCCGGTGACCAGCCGGGCGAACCGATTCCGCTCAAAGCCGGTGACACGCTGCAGCTGATGACCGGGGTGATTGCCGACCGCAACGGCAACCCCGTGCCTGACGGCACGCCGGTCACCTTCCGTCTCTTCTATGCCAACGAGGCGCTCGAACTGCCCCGTCAGGAAGTCACGACCAGCGACGGCGTGGCACGGACCAACGTCAAGCTCGAACGCACCGGTGAGCTGCGCATCACCGCCAGCAGCGGTCCTGCAACCGAATCGACCACCCTGCTCGTCACGATCCAGGGTGATTCACCGATCACGATTGCCACGGTGGTGCCCACCCCAACACCCAGTCCGAGCCCCAGCCCCACGCCGGTGCCGACCGAAACGCCGGTACCGACGCCCACTGGAACCCCACCACCCTCCGCCGCACCGCGCACGCCCACCAGCCCGACACGGGGCGACCTGCTGACCTTTGTCCTGGCCATCGCGGCCCTGCTGGGTGTCTCTGGCCTGATGCTGCTGATGCAGGGAAGTGCCGGCCGCCAACCAGACGCGGTGGTGCACACCGTGGCGTGGGTGACGATCTGCGGTTTGACAGCGTACGTCATCTACAGCCTGGGTTGGCTGCCTGGCGCGACCCGGTGGCCATGGCTGGCGCGACCGTGGGGTGCGGTGATCGTTACGTTTGCCGCGGCACTGCTGCCGCTCCTTGCGTTGTTGTGGAAACGGGTGGCGCGAACGCAGGTGTAAAAATTCTTTTTACGGCCCAGGCAGCGGCGGCGCCAGCAGCGTGATCAGCAGCGCCAGCGTCACGAGACCGATGGCAATCCCCACCAGCCAGCGGTTCTGACGCAGGGCACGCTGCCAGACGTTGACGGGCGTTGGCACCGGTTCGGCTGGGCGATGCGCCGGGTCGAGCAGCAGCTGGCGCACCTCCAGAATGCTGGCAGGTCGGTCACTGGGGTGCATGGCCAGACACTGCATGACCGCACGCTCGGTTCGCGTCGAAACGTCGGGGTTGACGTCGTGCAGCGGCACCAGGCTGCCCGGTTTGAGAAAACGTTGTTTGGCATCCACCGGCGCCTGACCGGACAGCAGGTGGTAGAGGGTGGCACCCAGGGCGTAAATGTCCGAGCGCACGTCGGTGTAACCCGTATCGCCACCGTACTGCTCCAGCGGTGTATACTGCACCGTGCCGCGTCCCTGGACGACGGTGACCGTCCGCATGTCATCGGCCAGCAGCAGCTTGACCAGCCCAAAGTCGACGAGCTTGATGGCACCACTGGGTGTCAATTTGATGTTGGACGGTTTGATATCGCGGTGCAGCACCGGCGGTTCCTGGTTGTGCAGATAGTCGAGGGCATCGCTGAGCTGTTCCATCCAGCCCAACACCTGCGCCTCTGCCAGAAAACGGCCCTCGCGGCGCGCTTCGTTGACCAGTTCGCGCAGATCGTGCCCGGGCACGAAGTCCATCACCAGGTATTCGCGTCCGCCGTCGGTGAAATAGTCGGAGACCTTGGGCAAGTTTGGATGATCCAAACGGGCGAGGGTGCTGGCTTCGCGATAGAACTGGGCGGACGTTTGCTCGAAGGTTTCGTCTTCCTGATCCGGGATGACTTCTTTGATGGCACAGGTACGCCCTTTGAGCCGAATATCCTCTGCCCGGTAAACAGCGCCCATACCGCCCTGACCTACCAGTTCGACAATCTTATAGCGATCGTATAGAATTGTACCGTTGGTCAGTACCTTGCTCATCGTCGGAACCGCTCGCTCGAGACTGCACCAAAATCATGATGTGACGCGGCTCATTATCCCGTAGTTTGCAGGGGCTGTCAAACACCTAACGCTGTTTCCCAAACCTGGCAAGTCTGAGAGACATGCCAGGTTTGCCAGGTCGGAGGAACGAGCCATGACCTCAACTCGCGAACATGCGATGTTGATTCTACAGCGTGGCAACCAGACCAGCCAGCGCTACCCGCTGGATTTGCCGCAGGTCGTCGTGGGACGCAGCCCGGAGTGCGACATCGTGCTCGATGACCGCCAGGTCTCGCGCCATCATGCACGGGTGTTCCGCCGGGACGATCATTACTTTATCGAAGACCTGGGCAGCAAAAACGGTACCCACATCAACGGCCGCGACGTCAGCGGTGTGGCCCCACTGCAAGACGGGGACGAAATCCAGATTGCACTGCGTTACAAACTGGCCTTCGTCGACGCCGGCGCCACGGCACCTCTCCTCTTCGACGAGACCGCACCGTCGCAGGCTTTGCGCCTGGAGCCCGAAACCCGCCAGGTTTACCTTGGCGACCGTGTCCTGGCACCCCCGCTCTCGCTGGCCCAGTACCGTCTCCTCGAACTCTTGATCGAGGCCAAGGGCAGCGTCGTCGCCCGCGACGACGTCGCACGTTACGTCTGGCCAGAGGACGAAGAAACAGGCGTGTCCGAACAAGCCATCGACGCCCTGGTACGCCGCCTGCGCGAGCGTCTGAGCGAGCTCGACCCGGCGCACCAGTTCGTTATTACCGTGCGCGGTCACGGCTTCCGCTTCGAGAACCGGCCGTCATGAGTCTCAGCCTCTACATTCACATCCCGTTCTGCGCACGCAAATGCCCGTACTGCGATTTCAACACGTACGCCGGCCTGTCAGCGCTGTACCAACCGCTGACCGCGGCGCTCGTATGGGAAATCGAACAGGCCGGTGACCAGT
>JAYRNS010000529.1:0-6594 GCA_041912075.1 Anaerolineae bacterium | reverse complement strand
GCCTCGCGGATGGCGGCGAAGGTCTCGGCCTGTTTGACCGTGTCGATCCCCAGGTCGGCCTCCATGTCGAGGTCGAGGTCCAGCATGTCCTCCGGATAACCGGTACGGTCGGCGACGATGGCCAGCACCTTGCCGGTGACCGGGTCTGCACCTGCGGCCGCTGGCGCAGCGGGTGCCATCACCATGAGGGCCGGCGCAGCAGGCGCCGCGGCCGCCAGTTCGGGCCGGTTTTCATGCACAAAGCCGATCACGCTGGCCAGAGTCGGGTAGTCGCGCAGCTTGAGGTCATCGCGCCGCGGGATGTCGAAAGCCTCGCGGATGGCGGCAAAGGTCTCGGCCTGTTTGACGGTGTAGATGCCCAGGACGGCCTCCATGTCGAGGTCGAGGTCCAGCATATCCTCCGGGTAACCGGTGCGGTCGGCGACGATCGCCAGCACCTTGCCGGTGACGGCATCAGCGCCTGCGGCCGTTGGCGCAGCGGGTGGAGGCACGGCGACCGGTGCCGGGGCCGCGGACGGTGGTGCGGTCAGGACTACCGCGGGCACCAGGTCGGGCCGGTTCTGGCGCACGTAGTCGATGACGTTACCCAGGGTGGGGTAGTCACGCAGCTTCAGGTCGTCCTGCCGCGCGATGTCGAAGGCTTCGCGGATGGCGGCGAAGGTCTCGGCCTGTTTGACGGTGTCGATCCCCAGGTCGGCCTCCATGTCGAGGTCGAGGTCGAGCATATCCTGCGGATAGCCGGTCTTGTCGGCGACGATGGCCAGCACCTGGGTGACGACGGTGTCGGCCGCCGGCGCCGCGGCTGGAACCGGTGCTGCAGCCGCGGGTGGCGGTGTCACCACGGGGGCCGCGGGAGTCGGTGCGGCCAGGACTGCTACCACCAGGTCAGGCCGGTTCTTGCGGACGTAGTCCATGACATTGCCCAGGGTCGGGTAGTCGCGCAGCTTCAGGTCGTCCTGGCGTGGGATCTCGAAGGCATCGCGGATGGCGGCGAAAGTTTCGGCCTGTTTGACGGTGTCGATGCCCAGGTCGGCCTCCATATCGAGGTCGGGGTCGAGCATGTCGCTGGGGTAACCGGTCTTTTCGGCCACGATTTCCAGCACGCGGGCCGCAATGGTGTCCTTGGCCGGCGCGGCGCTGGGTGCAGGGGCTGCCGGCGCTGCGGCTGCGACCGGGGGTGGTGCGGCGGCCGGCGTTGGTGTGCTTACCAAGTCGGGCCGGTTTTGGCGCACGTAGTTGACGACGTGGCGCAGGGTTGGATAGTCGCGCAGCTTGAGGTCGTCCTGCCGCGGGATGTCGAAGGCCTCGCGGATCGCGGCGAAGGTTTCGGCCTGTTTGACCGTGTCGATTCCCAGGTCCGCCTCCATGTCCAGCTCCAGATCGAGCATGTCGCTGGGATAACCGGTGGTCGCCGCCACCAGGTCCATCACCTGGCTGACGACGGGGTCGACCGCGGCCGGTGGTGCCGCTGGCGCGGGCGGCGGAGCTGCCGGCGCGGCCGGGGGTGCCACAGAGACTGGCGCAGGCGCCACAGGCGCCGGTGCAACCGGCGGCGGTGGTGCGACGGGTGCAACCAGTGGCGGTAATGCAACGGGTGCGACCGGCGGTGCGGTGACGATGGGTGGCGGCGGTGTCGTCGCGGCGGGTGCCGGGGCAACCGGTCGAGCCGTCGACGGCGTCACCATCGGGAAGGGATGGGTGACGGTTCTGGCATCGGCCGGTCCGGGTGCAATCGCGCGCACGATGGGGCCGGTGCCGTAGCGCCAGATGCTGCCGGCTGGCTTACGCTGCGGCGCATGTGTGCTCACGACACGCAGGTTTCGTTTGATGACCTCGGTCTGCGCATCGTCGTAGCCGCTGATGTCGTCGAGCCAGCGGTGGTACAGCGGTTTGTTGTCCACACGGTCGAGGGCACCCGGGATACGTCGGGTGAAGGTCATCGCAATCTGCGAGCCAAAACCGGCCGCCAGGTGGATCGCATACTGCACCGGATAACGACCGCCGCGGCTCAGGGTCAGCATACCCAACTCAGGATCGACTTCCTTGAAGTTGGGAACGGGTGGCACGATGCCGTATTCCAGGATCTTGACGGCAATGACGTCCTCGATCCCCACGCCCATCGGATGACCGGTGAAGCCCTTGGTATTGGACATCACGATCTCGCTGGCCGCATCACCAAAGGTGTGCCGCAGGGCCATGACCTCGGCCGAGGCGCTGCCGCCGCGGGCGGGGGTGTAGGTTTCGTGCGAGACGAAGACGGTTTGGGCGGCCACGGCGCGCCGGTCGATGCCGTGGCGGCGCTCGGCGGCGGTCACCAGGTTGTTCATCACCAGCGAGATGTGCTCGACGTCGAGACGAGTGGCGTGGAAGGCGCTGTTGCTGGTTTCGGAGCTGAGCAGCTCGACGATGCCGCGCATGCCGCGCTCGCGCACCGCGTCTTCGCTTTCCACGACCAGGGCGCAGGCGCCCATGCCCAGCAGCATTCCATGACGACGGCGGTCGAACGGCAAAGCCGCTTCTTCGACCTTGTCGTCGGTGGCGGCAGCGCCGGTAGCGAGGAAGCCAGAACCGACCCACTCCAGGAGGTGATCACCGGTGACGTTGTCACCCCCGAGGACGATGACCCGGCGGCAGCGCCCGCTGCGGATCCAATCCTCGGCCAGGGAGATACCCTGCGCCGTGCTGGCACAGGCCGCATTGACGTGCGTGTTGGGGCCGCGTGCGCCGATGTATTCGGCGAACTGGCTGTGTCCCATCGCCAGGATGCGGAAGAGGAAGCGCCGGTCGAACGTGTAAGCCTCGCGGGTCAGAATATCGCGCATCTCGCTGATGCGGCGGTCGATCTCCAGCTGCACAGCTGGCTCGCTGGCGTAACGGCGCAGGTCTTCCAGCAGCTCCAGGCTGTGTTTGCGGTCCTGCCAGATGAAGAAACGCTCGAATTCATCGGCCATGCGGTCACCGCCCGGGAAGGCGCTGGCAAAAATGACGCCCGTCTCGTCGCGCAGGGCCTCGGGCAGCAGCCAGCGGTCGGGCAGGTATTTGCCGGTGGTGGTGGGGCGCCAGGTCTGAACGAGTGGGATGCCGGCTTCACGCAGGGCGTCGATACCGGCCGCCATCGCCAGCTGGGTGGTGATGTCCAGGGCCTCCACCAGTTTTTCGGGCACACCGTACTCTTCGCTCAGATCGAACGGACCGCCACGGGCCGCGAGCTTGATGACTTCGGCTGAGTCGGTGATCGTTTCGAAGCTGCCGCTGCCATCGGCGGCTTTGACCACGCGCGTGACGTGTTTTTCGGCCATGGCCCGGCGGAAGCGCTCGGGGATCAAATCGACAAACTGTTCGCCGCGCAGGATGCGCATGGCATTGTCCGGATCCATGACCCGTTTGCCGCTTCCCGGCAGACCGAGACCGGTGCCGGTGATGACGATCGACCCCTGGGGGGGATCGTTACGATCGTATGCTCTGCTGGCTGCCGCGGCAGGAGCGGCTGCAGTGGCGATCTGCTGCAGCATCTGGGCAAACATCTGGCCCATGGCGGCAAGGGACTGAGCGGGAATGGGCGTCATACCTGGCATAAGCACTTCCTGTTCGCTTGACAGCGGCTGGCTGGTAATGACCGGGGCCGGTACGGTTGCCGGCGGTTGGCTGGCGGCCAGCGGCGGCGGTGCAGGTGGTGGCGGCGCCGCCGCCGAGGCGGTGACGGCCGCTGCCGACTGAGTGATGATGATCGGTTCGGCTGGGCGACGGCCGTTGCCCAGCCCATAACCGGCGGCGTACAGACCGCACAGCGCCGGGTTGAAACTGGCGATTTCGCCGGTCTTGGGATGATTGGTGAACAGCGAGACGACGTCGGGTTTGCTGCCCAAGACGTCGTCGACGAACCCTTTGAGCGCCTTCTTGGCACCTACTTCCACGAAAGTGCGCACACCGGCCGCATACAGGGTCTCCAGTCCTTTGATCCACTGGACGGGCGAGGCGATCTGTAGTTCCAGCAGGTCCTTGATCCCCTCGATGTCGTCGGGATAGAAGTCACCGTAGACGTTGCCCACGAGCGGCAGGCGCGGTTTGGAGATGTGGAGACGGTTCAACACCTGGCGCAGCGGTGCGCTGGCCGGGGCGACGATCTGGGTATGGAAGGCGTGGCTGACTGGCAGACGGACTGCCTGGTAGCCGGCCTGTTGGAAGGCAGCCATAGCCTGCTCAACGGCCTTGCTGGCGCCACCAATGACGCACTGGTTGGAGCTGTTGATGTTGGCCATCACCACGTAACCGTCGATGCTTTCGACCGTGCGTTTGATCACCTCGTAGGGTGCCATCACCGCGGCCATCCAGCCTTTGTCGGCCACCTCGACTTTGGCCATCTCAGCGCCGCGCGCGGCCGAGGCCTCCAGCGCATCGGCAAAAGGCATGATCCCCGCGGCGATCAGGGCCGCGTACTCGCCCAGCGAGTGCCCCATAACCATGTCGGGGTGCATGCCGTATTCACCGAGCAGCATAAAGATCGCTGTGTCGATGGTCAGCATGGCCGGTTGGGTGATTTCGGTTTGCATGAGACCCAGCTCGGCGCGTTTCATGGCTTCGGCATCGGCCTTGTCGACGAAGATGAAGTCAGTGAGGGGTTTGCCCAGGATCGGCTTCATAACCCGGTTGGCTTCGACGAAGACGTCGGCTACCAACGGATCGACCTCGGCCAGCGCGCGCCCCATGTTGAGGTATTGGCTGCCCTGGCCAGGGAAGAGGTAGGCAATCTTGCCCGGTTTGGGTCCGCTGCCGCGGAAAATGCCCTGCGCCTGCAGCGGACGCCAGGCCTGAACGGTGTCAAAACCCATGGCCTTGCGCGCCCGGTTCAAACGATCGAGCAGTTCTTCCTGGTTGCCAAAGTCGACGACCAGGCGTTCTGGCGCGGTCAACGCGGCAACCGGTGGTGGCTCGACGGGAGGCACCCAACCACCTTCGACTTGTAACACGGCGGCGTCGAGTTTGTCCTTCAGCTCCAGCGGCGTGCTGGCGCCGAGGGTGAAAATACCGCGCAGCGGCGGTTTTTGGCTGGGCTGCGGCGTGCTGAGGTGCGGCTTGGGTACGTCCACACCCGCGTACTGCGGCCGGTTGCTGGTTAGCATGCCCGGTACGTGCTCTTCCAACACCACGTGAAAGTTGGTGCCGCCAAACCCGTAGGCGCTAACCCCTGCGCGTCGCGGCGCATTGCGCGGTTGTTTCCATTCCTGCAGGCTGCTGTTGATGTAAAACGGCGTGTTGGCGAAGTTGATGTTCGGGTTGGGTTTTTCGGCATTGAGCGTTGGCGGCAATACTTTGTCGTGTACGGCCATCACGGCTTTGAGCAGCCCCGCCGCACCGGCGCCCGCCTTGAGGTGGCCGATGTTGCTCTTGGCCGACCCGATGGCAATCGTATCGCGCGCGGCACCGCCGAAAATCTTGGCCAGTGATTCCACTTCGACGACGTCACCTACCTTGGTGCTCGTGCCGTGCGCCTCGACCAGGGTGGCGGTGGCGGGGTCGATGCCCGCGTTTTCCCACGCCCGCGACGTGGCCAGAATCTGGCCGATCGGGTTGGGGGCGGTGATGCCCTTGCCCTTTCCGTCACTGGCACCGCCGACGCCGCGAATGACGGCGTAGATCTTGTCGCCGTCGCGTTCAGCGTCCGCCAGGCGCTTGAGCATGAAGCTCGCCGAGCCTTCACCCATGACGAATCCATCTGCCCCGTCGCCGAACGGCCGCGTGCCTGTGTTGCTGAGCGCGCCGATCTTGCAGAATTTGACGAACGTGTTCGCGCCCATGTTGCGGTCAACGCCGCCGCAGATGACGGCGTCGCAGTGATGCTGGTTCAGCAGGTCACACGCGGCGTCAATCGCGGCCAGCGTTCCGGCGCAGGCAGCGTCGGCAATAAAGTTCGGCCCGCGCAGGTTGAGGACATTGGCGACGCGCCCGGACACAATGTTGGGCAACTCGCCGGGCATCGTGTCCTCGGTGATGGGGGGAATGACGCGGGCAATCTCGCCGTGCATGGCCTCGACCATCGCCTCGCGGGTTTCCTTTGGCAGGGCCTGGAAGTGCGGCGATTTCTCCAGCGCGTGGACATACTCCGGGAACATGATGCGCAGGTGGGTCTGGTAGTGCAGCTCACCCCCCATCGCCGTGCCGAGGACGACGCCCGTGCGCTCCGTGTCGAGCGGGCGGTTCGGGTAACCGTAGTCCTCCAGCGCCTGGGTGGCAATCGTCACGGCCCACTGCTGCCCCCCGTCCATGGCAGCCGCGACCCTGGGGGGAATCTTATATCGCTTCCAATCAAACTCGAACCCACGCACAAAGCCCCCGATCTTGCTGTAGGACTTGTCGGGGACGAGAGGGTCTGGATCGTAGTAGTCGGCGATGCTCCAGCGCTCGGGTGGGACTTCAATGATGCTATAGCGCTTGTTTGCGATGTTGTCCCAGAACGCCGGCGCCGATGGAGCATCGGGGAGGATTGCGCCCACTCCCACGATGGCGATTGCGTGCTCGATCGCACGATCTGGAGATGATGCCATGCTTGCGACTCCTTGTGCCGTCTTGGGGGCGTGGGGGGGTGGGGGGGGGGCG
>JAYRNS010000528.1:0-4268 GCA_041912075.1 Anaerolineae bacterium | reverse complement strand
TTGGGGTAGCCCCTTGCACCGCCTACCTTGCCCCTGCGGTCGCTTACACAAACACACCCCCCCCCCAAACCCAGCCCCCCCAACCCACCCCCAAACGTAGGTACCCGCCCCCGCGGTCACGACACACCCGACCAGCAGCGCGGCCTACTACGAACAAACGGCCCGACGACAACATCTCGCCGGCATGGGGATGTCCGTAGACAGCGGAACCTGTCACAGCGGGAGCTGTGACCTACTCAACCAGCAGCGCAACCCATGACGAGCAAAGCACCGCCCAACGTAGGTCACAGCTCCCGCTGTGACGACACACCCGACCAGCAGCGCAGCCTACAACG
The DNA here is from genome assembly GCA_041912075.1 of Anaerolineae bacterium. Classification (GTDB taxonomy): domain Bacteria; phylum Chloroflexota; class Anaerolineae; order SSC4; family Amarolineaceae; genus SSC4. The sequence goes on along the minus strand of JAYRNS010000528.1, from coordinate 3,933 downwards.
AACGGACGCCGTAACGACAATGTCTCGCCGGCATGGGGATGCACGTGGACAGCGGAACCTGTCACAGCAGGAGCTGTGACCTACGCACTACGCACTCGCACCTCGGACATGGCCTGCCGCTGCCGAGCTGGCGCTCGGCGCTCCTACCACACATACCTCGCAATTGAATAGATCACAGCGGAAGTTGTGAGCTGCGGTTACGACATTCGTGATTCGCGTATTCGTGGCGCCCATTCGTAGACGGCATTCGCTCATTCGCGGACGGCATTCGCGGACGGCTCCCGCCCACGCATCAGCCTCCACGCCGCTACCATGGCAACGGTCAGTGCCACGATCTGCTCCGCCCGGAAACCACCGGCCAGAATGAGACTGTCACCCCGGAAGGCATCGACCACCAGACGCGTCAGGGCATAGAGAAACAGCGCCAGCCAGGCCCGATGCCCCACCCACGGCGAACGGTCGGCCAGCACGATGCCGGTGCTCACCGCCAGCGCGACCGCCTGGTAGAGCTGCACCGGGTGCCGGCGCGCACCCCACAAATCGATCGCCCACGGCACCCCGGTCGGCGAGCCGAACGCATCGCCGGCCAGAAAATCCGCCACACTCAGGATCGCCAGCCCCAGCAGCGCACCGGGCGCCAGGCAGTCGGCCGCGACCGCCAGCGGGACCCGCATCCGCACCAGGTATGCCGTCCCGGCCAGCAGACCCATGACGATGCCCGGTGTCCAGGCCAGCGTGCCGGGCCGTGGGGATAAGATCTGCAGCGGTTCCTGTAAGTAGATCTGCCAATACTGCACGACGTACCACAGACGCGCCGCAATCAGCGCCACCGCCGCTGCCAGAAAACCGGCATTCCACAGATGATCTCCCTCGATACCGCGCCCCCGCGCCTGACGCGCCGCCAGCCACAGGCCAGCATAAAGGGCCACCAGTACCAGGATGGGTTTCACCGGCACACTCAGGCCGGCAATCGACAGCGTGCGCAGCATCGTCTAGCGCCCCAGTAACGACTGCACTTTGCTCTCCAACAATGCCCGGCTCAACGGCCCGCCAATCACGATCTCGTCGATCACACCCTCCCGGTCGATGAAAAAGGTCGTCGGCAGCGAGCGCACCCGGTAGGCCTGGCTCACCGCGGCGTTGGTATCGAGCACCACCGGGAAATCGATACCTTTGTTCTGTAAAAAGCCGCGCACCTGGTCCAGCCCCTCCGCCTGGTTGACGCCCAAAACGGTTATTCCCTGGTTGCCATCGTCCCCAGCCAAAGCCTGCAACGCCGGCATCTCGGCCTGGCACGGCGGGCACCAGGTCGCCCAGAAATTGAGAATCACCGGCTGGCCTATGAGATCAGCCAGGTGCCGCGTCTGTCCATCGACACCGGCCAGTGAAAAATCGGGTGCGGGAAAACCGACCTGCGGGCTCGGCGGACGCTGACCCGGCGGCACCAACAACGTCGGGTCCTGGGCGCGCGTCAGGTAGACCCACCCCAGGCCGGCAACAAACAGGATGATCAAACCCCAGCGTTTCAGAACGTCGCTCCCTGCTCAACCAACGGCAGCGCCAGGCAAAACGTTGCCCCCGGCGGCGGGCACTGGTCGAGCCACAGTCGCCCACCCTGCACCTGCGCCAGCCGCTGCGCCAGACTGAGCCCCACCCCCATCCCACCGTGGGCCCGCCGTAGGGAAGGACTCAGCTGGTAAAACGGGGCAAAGATGCGCTCGCTCTCCTCGGGTGGAACGCCCGGCCCGGTGTCGACCACGCGCAGCTGTCCCTCACCATGTTCGGCGATCACCCGTACCACCACCCGGCCGCCGGCGGGTGTAAATTTCAGCGCATTGTCCAGCAGGTGACGCAGGATACGCAGCAAACCCGGTGGATCAGCAAACACAACGACCGGCTGCGGTGCCTCCAGGGTCAAAGCCAGCTGACGTGCATCGGCAACCGGCTGCGCCTCACGCACGGCGCCGCGCGCGACTTCGACCATGTCAATCGGTTGCAGGTCTAGCTCCGGGTCGAGCTGCTTCAACGATTTGAGGTAATCGAGGTGGAACAGATCGTCGACGATGCGGTGCAGCCGTCGCGCTTCAGTGACAATGGGCTGAACGACGGCGATCAGCTCCGGCGGTGCCGTTTCGGCCAGGATGTTGGCGTAACCAACGACCACGCTGACAGGGGTGCGCAGCTCGTGGGCCGCCACGTTGATGAACTCGGTCTTGAGATGATCCAGCCGTGAGAGCTCCCCATAGGCCGCTTCCATCTGCTCGATCAGCCGGGCATTGGCAATGGCAATCGCCGCCTGCCCGGCCAAGACCGACAGCATCTCGGCATCCCCCGGCAAAAATGGGTCCTCCACCGTCGTTTTGGCCAGGTTCATGACGCCGATCACCTGGCCTTTGACGGTCAGCGGCAGACAGACGGCCGAGCGCAGCCCGCCGCCACGCATCCCTTCGCGCAGGAAATCGGGCAGGTCAGCGGGCCCATTGACCACCAGGGGCTCGCCCGTCTTGGCCACCCAGCCGGCAATCCCTTCACCCATCGCCACGCGGGTCTGGGCCACCACGTGATCCTCGATACCAACCGCCGCCTGGATCGTCAGTTCCTGGCGGTTTTCGTCAACCAGCATCAGCGAGGCGCGCCGCGCGCCGGTTTCGCTGACGGCCGTTTCCAGAATGCGGTTGAGCAGGGTGTCCAGATCGGTCTGCAGCATAAACATACGGCTGGTTTCGTACAGCGGAATCAGGGTGTTGCGGCGTGCCATTTCGTGGGTAATGCGCCGCCGCTGCAAGACACGGGCGGTAGCCGCCCGCAAATAAGATGGCACCGCCGGCAGCACGACGATCTCAGCAATATCGTAGTGAGTGAGCTGTGCGGCCAACGCCAGATCAGCCGGAGCGGCCAGCAGAATCACCGGCAGCGCGGGCTGCGCCGCCCGCAAGCCGGCAAACCAGGCGGCATCGATACCGGGCAAACCGGCCTCCAACAAGAGTACCGCTCCCTCCGGCAACGTCACCGGCCAGCGGTGCAGCTCGCCGGTCCCCACCAGCCAGTGCAGATCACCCAAATTGTCCAGGGCTTCCCGCAGCAGCGGCTCGAGCGCAGAGCTCACCGCCAGGTAGAGGGTTTCCAGGCTAGTCACGGTCGCCCCCGGGTCGCGTGCCAGACGCCATGACGAACGCCACGGCGTAGGCATCGGCATGCGACAGGCTGATCGCCCACTGCGTCAAACCCAGCTGCGCTGCCATCACCTGTGCCTGGCCATAAAGAACAACACCCGGCCGTCCACCAGGCAGCCGCACGATCTCGATGTCGGTCCAGCGAAGACCTTCCCACCCGCAGCCCAGCGCCTTGCTCACCGCTTCCTTACCGGCCCAGCGCGCCGCCAGTGACGCCGGCCGGCCGGCACAGTCTGCTACTTCTTGCGCGGTGAAGACGCGCGCCAAAAAGCGCGTGTGATGGCGATCGAGGATCGCACGCACGCGCGCCACTTCGACGATGTCTACGCCAACTGCCTGGAACCACTCACCTGTCATGAGCCGCTCTTGAATCTAACACACCTAGAACCTGTCCAAGTATAACTTCCCGGTTTCTGCCCGGAATTCCCATGCAACCAGCGGAAGTTATTCTTGGACAGGTTCTTATCACGGTGATAACAGCGCTACGCCATCTCGAAATTGGCGTCAATTGGCGTTCATTTGCGGTTTATCCAAATACAATGCGTGGTCTCAGCCAACCTCGTCCGGTGGACCGCTGACACCCAGCACGTACGTATCCGGCAGCAGAAACTCCTCAGCGGCGGCACGAATCTGCTCGGCCGTGACCTGATTGATCAAGTCGGGGTAGCGGTTGAGATAGTCGAGCCCCAGGCCAAACCGTTCGATGTCAGACAGCGTATCGGCCACCCCCTGGTTGGTCTCTAGACGCAAGGGCACGATC
>JAYRNS010000527.1:0-8456 GCA_041912075.1 Anaerolineae bacterium | reverse complement strand
GGCCTGGGTGACCACGGCGGTGGTGTTGGTGTCGGCACCGAAACCGGTCGCAAACTCCCACCCGCCGTTGGGCAGCTGGAGTTGGGCCAGGCGGGCGCGGGCCGGACCAGTGGCAGGGCCGTACTGCGCCGCGTAGCCCAGAAGGCCGTACGCCTGGTCGATCACGCTGCTGCCGAACTGTCCGGTCGCCAGCGTGTAGCTGTCGAACACACGCCCGCCCACGTTGACGCCGCCAAAGTTGTTAGGTGAGCGGCCGGGCTGAGCCGCCAGCAGGGCCAGGGTCAGTTTGCCTGCGGCCGCGACGGACGACTGGCTGTAAGTATTGGCCTGCGTGGCCAGGTAACCCATCAGGCTGCCACCAGCGGTTGTCCACGTGGCCGGGTCTTCGCCGCCGGCGACCACGGCATACACGGCATCGACCGTCTGGCCGGTGCTGCCAAAGCTGCCGTCGTTCGCCTGTTGGGTACGCAGCCAGGCCAGGGCGCGCGCCTTGGCCACCCCGCTGCCAAACTGTGGCAGCGGTTTGCCCATCAGCGCCGGGATCGCCGACACGGTCGCAAACAGGTCGTTGGGTCCGCTGTAGCCGGCAAAACCACCCTGCGGGCTCTGCTGATCGGTCAGAAAGTCGAGCGGCGTGGTGGCGGTGATCGTCCAGCTGGCACCGAGCGGGTTATTGTTGACGGCGATCAAACCGAGGGCGGCGAGTGCCGTCGAGCTGGTGTTGCTGGGGAACGGCGTCTGGTAGGCAAAACCGGCATCGGGGTTTTGCTGGCTCTGCAAGAATGCCACAGCCTGGACAAAGACCGGGCTGCCGGCCGGCGCGCCAGCCGCGACCAGGGCTTGCAGGACGAGGCCGGTGCTGTCGACGTCGGGGCTGTCACCGGGCATAAAGCCCCAGCCACCCGTGGCCGTCTGTGTGCTCACGAGCCGGGCCAGACTGCCGGCGGGCAGGGGGGCACGTGCCGCGCGCATGGCCAGCACGGCGTAGGCCTGGTCCCAGTTGCTGGTGCCAAACTGCCCGCTGCCGTTGTGAAAGGTGGCCAGGGTCTGCAGCAGATTGCTGCCGCCAAAACTGGCCGGATCCTCGCCAGCACCAACCACAGCCAGGATCAGTTTGCCAGTGGCCGCCGCACCGGTCGCGTACCCGCTGGCCTGGGTAGCCAGGTAATCGAGAAGACTGGGGCCGGTGCCGACGCGCCAGGTGCCCGCATCACCATTGGCTGCATTGATCGCCAGCAGCGCATCGACCGAGGCACCGACGCCAAACCCGGGAAAACTGCCGTCGGGCAGCTGCTGGGTACGCAGCCAGGTGAGGGCGTGCTCCACTGCGAACTGCGTATAGGCGTGCGGTCCCGGCAGCTGGCTCTCGCTCCAGTGAAAGCCATCGACGTCACCGTCGTGCAGCGGGTACTGGCCGGCACCGGCTGTTGCATAGTCCCAACCCCGGCCGTTCCAGTGAGCATAAGACCAGTAGTAACAAGGGCTGTAGGGTGGGGGACAACCGCAAAAGCAGTCGCTGCTGGGGCAGCCGCTGCCATGAATGCTGCAAATCAGCCCACCATCCAGGTCCAAACCAATACCGGTGCGCTGCAGCGCCTCGAGCGCCGTAATCGATGGTTCGTCGAACTGGACGGCATAGGTCTCGACGTGACCATCCGGGTATTGGATCACGAACCCGGCTGTGTTGGGGGTGAGCGGCGTCGTTGCCCCCGGGATGGGAGCCGCGGCGGCGGGGAGAGGCACGATCATGAGGGCACACAAAGCCAGCACAACCATTGATCGATGCATGCTAAGTTTCATGGCACTGCACTCCAGGGCAGGTAGAGGCGCGGGGGTGGCAGGCTGTCACCCGGAAAGGGCTGCAACAGAACGTTGAGCGCATCCAGGGTTGCCATCAGACGGTCGCCCGGCACACCGGTCTGGAAATCGAACGAGCCGTCGGCGTTTTGCAGGGCAAGCAGCGTATCGAGCGGGGTGCGGCCATTGCGCACGAACTGCTCAGCCAGCGGGTTCTGCTGCGCCGCCAGAAGACCGGCGAGACCCAGTGCAGTAGAGTTGCTGCTGGTCGTACCGTCGGGCAGCAGGCTCCAGCCGGCGTCGGCATGTTGGACGTTGGCCAGGTAGGTGATGGCGCGCGTGATCGTGCTGTCGGTGGCGGGTACGCCGCTGCCAACCAGGGCTTGCAGCACCATGCCGGTGGTGTCGACCTCGTCGAGCAGACCGCCGATGCGCCATTCCCAGCCGCCGCTGGTGTGCTGCTGGCCGCGAATGGCCGCGATCGTCACAGGTGAGATGGGCTGCCCGGCGAGGGTGAGTCCCTGGATGGCCAGGGCATTGAAATAGAGATGTCCGGGGTGATACCAGCCGGTGGCGGGATTGTAGAATGAATTGGCCCGTGCCACCAGGTCGACGCCACCAAAGTGATATACGTCCTGTCCCGCGGCAACGGCCGCGCGTAGGAACTTGCCGGTGCGCCCGGCGTCGGTGAGAAAGGTGGGTGCCTGCGTCCGCAGGGCATCGAGTGCGCTGACACCGGCGGGGCGCCAGGCCGGTCCATCGGGGTTTTCACCCGCCCGGGCGATGACGTAGACGGCATCGGCGGTGCGCACACCGATGGTGCCATCGGCGGCTTGTTGCGTGTGCAGCCAGGCGAGGGCGCGGGTCGCGGCCGCCATGCGCAGCGGCCAGGTATTGGAGGGGGTACGGAGCGTGTCGCTAGCGGCCGGCTGCACACTGCAGACGACGATCAGCGCCCCGACAAGGACGGGACGGAGACGTCGCCACGTGTGGCCCAACGGGCGCACCAGCCGGCGAATTCGATTGGCCAACACAATGTCCTCCCAGCGTCATCGATCGTCCTGACCACCGGTGAAGACACGAGCAAGCGACAACAGGAGCATCGGGGTCAAACAAAAATCCCTCATCGTGTGATGTGGGATTTGGCGAGTACCTGTTGGCAGATGCCCCGTCCCTTTCGCGCGAAGGTCAAAGGAGCTCCCACAGCCACGGGTATTCTGGCTCACGCACGATTGGCGGGTTGCGTTGGAACACGCAAGGTGTGCGTTCACAGTTGCGGGACAGCGCCGGGATTGCACCGGCTTCCCCCGTTGGACGGCCTGTGCAATCCCTGGACAGACCGTGCTGCGGAACTTATACAACTGGAAGCAGTATAACATAGGCTATCCAGCGTGTCAAAGCCGCCATCGCACCCTCGAGGCGGATGGGCCCCGCTGTACTGGCACTCGATGTCCCCGCGGAACTTGCCGTATCGAATGCAGTCATGGGGTGTTAAAGGTTGGGGATTGACTGAGCTTTCCCGGCCAGCAGCTTAGCGTGTCAATCACGATACCAACGACGGTATGGAGGCTGTAAACAGGTGAACTGGGGTGCAATTCTTTTGGCTACCGTGGCCGGCTATCTGATCGGCTCGATTCCGGTCGGGTTTCTGGTCGCCAAATCGTATGGTGTCAACATTCTGACTGTCGGCAGCGGACGCTCCGGCGGAACCAATGTGCTGCGCGCCCTCGGTTGGGGCCCATTTATCTTGACCGTATGTGGTGATGCACTCAAGGCGGCTGTGGCCATCACCCTGGCGCGCTACGTCTTCCAGGCCGGTGAGCTGGCTGCGGCATTGGCCGGTGGTTTTGCGGTGGTGGGACACAACTGGTCGATCTTTCTGAAATTCCGGGGCGGTGCTGGCGGTGTGACCACAGGCTTTGGTTTGCTCGTGCTCAACTTCTATGCCGGGGCCATCGTCGTTCCGCTGGCAATTCTGGCCTTTTATTTCTCACGTTATGCATCCGTTGGTACGTTGACTGTGGCGTTGGGCAGCCTAATCTCGCTGACGGTGCTGCAAATTGCCTTTCCCAGCCTTGGGCATCTCGAACACATCGTCTTCGGCTTGATCGTTGCGGTGTCCTGTACCTGGTCACTGCGCCCCAATATCCAGCGTTTGCTCAACGGTACCGAGCGGCGGGTAACCCATTGGTAATTCGCCGGCCGCAGGACGGGTGTGGTGCATGAGCGAAGCCATTCCGACGATCCGCGAATTAACACCTGATTTGCTGGGTGATTATCTACATTACTTCGACCACGACGCTTTCACCGACAATCCGAGGTGGGCGTCGTGTTACTGTTTCTTCTACCTGCACACCCACTCGACGCAGGACTGGGAATCGCGTTCTGCGGCGGACAACCGCCAGGCTGTCAGCCAACGTATTTCCCAGGGCCAGATGCGCGGTTACCTGGCCTACGTTGGCGACCATCCGGTTGCCTGGTGCCACGCGGCACCGCGTCTGTTGCTGCCAGCGCTGCAAGAAAGTGATGATCTGGCAGTCGATGACGTCGAGCACACCGGCGCGATCGTCTGTTTCAACGTGGCGCCAGCCTATCGCGGACAAGGCATCGCAACCCAGCTGCTGGACGCGGCCTGCACTGGTTTGCAGCGCCAGGGCATGACGGTGGCCGAAGCCTACCCTCGCCGGCGCGCCGACTCTGAGGCGTCAAATTATCACGGTCCACTGGCGATGTACCTGAATGCGGGATTTACCCGGTTCCGCGAGTTCGACGGTTGGCTGGTCGTGCGGCGGAGCCTGGGCTGAGCCGTGCGGGTTCTGATTACCATTCCGCACTATTTCGATCCGGCCGGCGGCCAGGCCCATGGCTCGCTCGGTGGCGCGGCCGGGGTGCGTGCGACGGCCCTCTCGTTATGCCTGCGCACCCTGTCGCTCAGTACAGCCCTCAGCCAGGAAATGTGGTTTCGTGAACACGACCACCTCGTGCCCATGCAGCTCGAGCCGCACGATCCCGTGACCGCCGACGTGGTGATCTGTACCTCGAGGGGAAACCACTGTCTGAGCCAGCTGGTACCGCCCTATCATGCCTTCCATCATCATGCCACGGCTGCCGAGCCGCAGCTGCTCGGTTTTGAATGCCACGCCGTGCTGCACGCGCACCTCGGCCAGTATGACCTGTACGGCTACCTCGAGGACGATTTGTTGATTCATGACCAGGCGTTTTGGTCGAAGCAGGCCTGGTTTCACGCGCTCAGCAATGATGGCTGCGTGCTCCAGCCGAACCGTTTTGAGCTCGTCACTGAGGAAGACACCCTGCGCAAGGTCTACATCGACTTCGAGTTCGATTCGTCTGCCGATATGCGCGCACGCACCGAAGATGCCATCACGGGTCACGTTTTCGGATCACCGGTGACGTTTTGCCGCACCAGCAATCCCCACGCCGGCTGCTTCTTTCTGACCAACCGCCAGATGGCGCTGTGGGCCAGCCAGCCCTATTTTCTCGATCGTGCCACCCGTTTCGTAGGACCCCTGGAAAGTGCGGCGACGCTGGGCTTGGTGCGGACTTTCAGGGTCTACAAACCGGCACCGGCCCACGCCAGTTTTTTGGAGATCGAACACGTCGGGCAGACCTGGAGCGGGCGACTGCCGCGCGTGCGCCTGCCCGTCCGAAGATAGCAGCGTACAATCCGAGCGGATATTGGTGGTATTCTCCTCAAGGTGCCAGGGCAACGTCCTCGGCCACCGGCAGTACGAACCAGAAGGTCGTCCCTTGCCCACGCAGACTGGTGACACCCACCTCGCCCCCCTGGGCACGGACCAGGCTGCGCACGATGGCCAGTCTCAGCCCACTGTCGCCACTGGCGCGTGCCCGTGAGCGATCGGCACGCCAGAAACGATCGAACACGTGGGGCAGGTCCTCGGGTGTGATCCCCTGCCCCGTATCGTGCACGCTGATGCGCACGCCGCCGGCCTCTGGCGTGGCGGTCAGCACGATGCGCCCGCCACGCGGGGTGTAGCGAATGGCGTTGTCCAGCAGGTTGTGCAGAATCTGGTCCAGACGGGCCGCATCGGCCAGGACGGGCGGCAGCGATGCAACCGGCACGTCGATCCGCAGGTCGAGCCGTCGTTCGGCGGCGTCCTGCGCATAGACGCCGGCGGCACGTCGCAGTGCGCTTTCCACGGCCACCGGTGCGCACACCAGCGCCAGCTGGCCAGCTTCCAGGCGCGACAGTTCCTGCAAATTCTCTACCACGCGACCCATCCGCAGCGTCTCGTCGTACGGGGTGCGGATGTCGTCGCGATCCAGTGGAAACACACCGTCCCACAGAGTGAGTAGTTTGCCCGGGCTGGCATTGAGCGGTGCGGCGGGGTCATGCGTCGCCGCGATAGCTGCGTTGCGGCGGGCCTGCTCGAGCTGCTGCAGACTGGCGGCCACCTGGTTGACGCCGCTGGCCAGCGTTGCCAGTTCATCGACCGCCGGCACGCTGACGTGCGTCTGCAAATCACCACGCGACACAGCCTGGGTGGTTGCGCGCAACCGTCGTATCAACCGCACCAGCGACACGGTCAGCAGGGTCAGCAGAATGACCGCCGTACCAACGGCGACCAGACCAGACAGCCAGATACTGCTGCGCACCTGCTCCAGAAACGATGGGTCGCCGCCGATCACGGCTGCCTCACGCGCCGCCGCGCAGGTAGGCGTCCCACTGCAAGGGGGGCTGTCCGGCCGGTGCCAGAGCACGATCGATGACCAGGTCGGCCATGGCGTTGACCACCCAATCAAAATAGACGACCGTCAGCGAGGTAATGTCGAAATCGGGTGCCGAGTTCATAAAATCGATCGCGTACGGGGTGCCGTCACGCACGGCAAACTCCACGGTGTTCATGTCGTACCCCAGGGCACGGTTGATCGTGCGCGCATCGGCGACCACGCGGGTGTGCAGAGCATCGGGCAGCGGTTCGTGGCTGCCGGCGTAACGCTCGAAGTGTGGTTTGGTGGGGTCCCAGCGCACGGGCAGGATGTTTTCCTGGCCGATACACAGACAGCGGATGTACGTTTCCCACTGGATGAACTCCTGCAGGATCATCACCAGGCGACCGGTGCTATCGTAGGTGCGCCACAGGTCCTCCAGGCTGTCGACGACGTGCACCTGTTTCCAGCCGCCGCCCCAGTGCGGTTTCAGCACCGCCGGCAGCCCGACGTACTCGACGATGCGCTGCCAATCGAGGGGGTAGATCAGGTTACGCAGGCTCTCGCTTGACACGTCGGGCGGGTAGCTGTGGTTGGGCAGCACGACCGTGCGCGGCACGGCGATGCCCAGGCGGTGGGCCAGGGCCGTGCCAAAGAACTTGTCGTCGGCCACGCGCCAGAAGGGGTTGTTGATGACGTAAACCCCTTGCAGAGCTGCCAGCTTGAGCACGGGCTGGTAGAACGTTACGTCGTGCGAGATGCGGTCGACGATCACCCGGTAGGCCAGCAAATCGTCGATCGTCACGCCGCCCAACTGGATGTACTCAGCCGCAACCCCGGTCTGGCGGCGGTTGATTTCGGCGATCAGGGCGTCGGGGAACGAGCGTTCGCGGCCCACCAGGAGGCCCACTTTCAGCGGTTGGTTCATAGCGGTCGATCGTCCTTAGGTGCGGCGAGATGGGTTGGCCTGCCGGCCGGCAGACCCAATGCCTTCTGGATGGTAGGCGTCACGTCGGCCAGGCTGTGCAGGTTGTCCGCCAATGTCTGGTGGCCCGCGCCGATGAGCAGACAGGGCACGGCGTTCATCGTATGCGTGCGGATCGTCACATCCTCGACATTGCCGTGGTCGCTGGTCATGACAATCAACGTGTCGTCGAGATCACAGGCCTCGAGCAGCCCACCCAGGAAAGCATCGAAGGTTTCCAGGTTGGCCACCGCCGCCGGCATGTCCTGTTGATGACCGTGGACGTCGGTCAGCCAGTGCTCGAAGAGGGTGAAATCGACCTGGGCTGCAGTCTGGGCCAACTGCTGCCCTGCCTGCGCGGCGGTCAGCACCGGTGCTTCGGCAAACCCGAGGTGATCGCGCCAGCCCTGGTTGGTGAAATCGGCCGAAAACCCGCGGCCGGCAAAGAGGTCCTCGTGGGTCAACAGCGTCTGGCCGGCCGACACCGCGGCCAGGGGCAGCACGGACAGCAGATGTTTGCCGCGGTCGATGGCGGCGAAATAGCGCGGCGGGTATGCGTTGACGAAGGAGAACGAACGCCGCTGGTCGCGCAGCTGGCTCAGCAGCGTGCCGGACTGGACGACCGTTTGCACGGCGGGGTTGGGTTTGGGGCCGTAATGTTCCCCAATGACCTGCGGCACGTTGCGGCCGGTGAGCAGCGTCGCCTGACCGGTGGCGCTCTGCGGGCGGCCGGGCACGCCGAGCGTGGCATCGATCGGGATCATGGAAGCGAGAGCGGTTGTGGTGCGTCCGGTCGACGCGGTCAACGGCTGACCATCCAGCAGCTCGCGCAGGACCGGCAGGTCGGCGCGGGCCAGGGGATTGACCTCGCGTTCGTCGACCCCCAACCCTACGCCGTCGAGAAAGAGAAAAATGACCCGCCGTGCGAACTGTCCGTTGTTGACCATGGCGGAGATTATAGCTGAAGGGGGAATGCGGGCAAAATGGGGGTTGGGGGTTAGGGGAT
>JAYRNS010000526.1:0-1812 GCA_041912075.1 Anaerolineae bacterium | reverse complement strand
TCATTCTGGATGCCGGCCTGGGCAGCATCAGCGAGATCGCCGACGGCGACGCACCCTTTACCCCGCGTGGCTGCCCCTGGCAGGCCTGGAGTGTGGCGGAGGTGCTGCGGGCGTGGCGCTTGTGTCGTGAGGCGTGAAGGCGTGGGGCGTGAAACGTGAGAGCGTGAAACGTGAGGGCGTGAAACGTGATGGCGTGAAACATGATGGCGTGAAACGTGATGGGGTGAGGCGTGAGAGCGTGAAGCGTGATTCGTTTATTCGTGATCCTATTCGCGGATGGCATTCGTGATCCTATTCGCGGATGGCATTCGTTGACGGCAGACGCCGGCCCATGACGCGCTTCCTGTTCGTATCGGCACCACTGCCCGGTCACCTCGACTGGGGTGGTTACCTGCGCACGGCGGCGGCGCTGGTTCGCCTGGGGCACGACGTCACCTGGGTCAGCACGCCCACCGTGGCTGGCCAGGTTGCCGCGGCCGGCGTGCCATTTACGCCGGTCGAAGCCACCGGCTGGCATCTCCCGGCGCCGCTGCCCGCTGACGTGACGTCTCAGCAACGGGCCGCGCTGCGCCAGCAGCGTGCGATCGACAGCTGGCTCAATGTAGAGGAAGTTGCGCGTGGGGTGGATGCGTTGAACCGCGTCGTCGAATCCTTCCAGCCCGACCTCATCGCCAGCGAACTGTTTATGACCGCCGCCCCGCTGGTTGCCGAGCAGCACGGAATCCCACTGGTGATCTGCGGCTGGCCGGCACAGGCGATGCAGATAACCGAAAGCAGCGCCAGCGCGGCGGGTCAGGTGGCAGGGCTGGCGCATGCGCGCCTCGAACAGCTGTGGGACCTGGCCGGGGTCTCCGGTCGTTATTGGACGAACGGCGGGTTCTGGCCGGTGTCAGTGCACGGGCATGTCGTCTATTTCAGCCGCGGTTGGTACGGAGATAACGCCGCACTGCTGCCGTACAACCAGTTCGTCGGCGGGCAGGCCGTGTCACCGGTTGGTTCGCCGCCTGCCTGGTTAGAAGGCATACCGACCGATCGGCCGTTGGTGTTGGTAACCCTGGGCAGCCTGTTTACGCATGACGAAAGTTTTTTTCTCGCGGCATCACAGGCGGTCCTGCACCTGGGCGGCTGCCCGATTGTGGCGGCGGGAAGTCCGGAACTGGCCGACCGGCTCAAGGCACGTGCCCCGGGTGGCGCCATCGTCCAGCCGTGGGTGCCGTACGACTGGCTGCTGCCCCGTCTCGATCTGGTGATCCACCATGGCGGCATGGGCACGACCCATGCGGCGATCGTGCACGGTGTGCCGCAGCTGATCGTCCCGCATGCCGGCGACCAGGCCAACCAGGCCCGGCGGGCGGCTGCGGCCGGGATTGGGCTAACCATGCCGCCGGCCCAGGCCAGCCCCAACCAGCTCGCTGCCGCGGTTGGACGACTGCTGAGCGATGCACAGTGGCGTCAACGCGCGGGACACTGGCAGAATGAATTTGCCCACCTGGGAGGCGTCCCCCAGGCGGCGCGTTGGATGAGCCAACGATGACCCTTGATCCATTGCAGACGACGATTGGTGATTTGCTCGACCAACAGGCAGGGTGCCGTGGTGACGGTGAGGCGCTGGTGCACTACGAAAGCGGCACCCGGCTGACCTACGCGCAGCTGCAAGCCGCCGCGAACCAGATGGCGCGCGGTCTGATGGCACTCGGTGTTCAAAAGGGAGACCATATCGCCCTATGGGCACCGAACCGCCCGGAATGGTTCGTCATCCAGCTCGCCGCGGCCAAAAGCGGTGCCGTGCTGGTGACGATCAACCCCGACCTG
>JAYRNS010000525.1:0-4443 GCA_041912075.1 Anaerolineae bacterium | reverse complement strand
GTCCAGCTGACGCGCACCGTCCACAGGAACAGCAGGAGCGTGACAGTGAGAAAGACCACGCTCAGGGTACCGCGCACGCCCAGCCCGCGCATCCAGCGGACGACCATCCACACCAGACCGATGACAATCACCGCAGCCGCGATCCACTGCAGCGTCTCACTCAAGCCAGGGATGGTCAGGTCGCGGAACGGCCGGGAGCGCAGGAGCGCCACCAGACCAAAACCCAGGACGAGCAGCCCGATCATCAGATAGAAACCGCCCTTGGTGCGCAGCCTGACCCAGTCGGTGCGCTCCAGGACCCAGCCGGCCCACCAGCCCCCCAGGATCGTCAAGGGCAGGGCGATGTACACGGTGAGCCACGGCATCTTTTCGCCGGCCCACGTCAATGCCGCCCACGTACCCAATGCCCACCAGATGGTAAACAGCACGAACAGCGCCGCCGACGGTGCCCGCCCCGCCGCGTGGCCGTTGGATGTGGCTGACTGGCGCCAGACGCGAGCGGCAAAAAAGGTGATAATACCGCCGATGCTCAGGAAAAGGGGCAGAAACTCGTACATCGGCGTCGTCAGCAGGTAGTAGTACCAGGGCTGACCGCCGCGCTGCACCTCCTGCTGCGCCAGCCAGTAACCCAGCGAGCCGATCGTGCCGCTCGCAATACCCTGCCCGTTGGTGAAGAACGTCGTGAACAGCAGCACGTAGATCACGTAGAAAATGGCCGCACTGGCCAGCCAGCGCAGGCGCCCCCACAGGATACCCAGGGTGCCGGCACCCACCAGCATCACACCAAACACCAGGAGCGAGCGTACCATCCCGGTTTGACCGTAGTCGAGCGGGTCCCAGCCAAACATACGAATCAGAAACGCGGCAAACAGCGGTGCCGCCAGGGTCGCCATCCAGATCACGATGTCGAGCGCTGGATGGGTGTGCAGCCGCTGGCCGACACCGCGCCAGGCCAGGAAGATGGCCGCCGCCAGCAGTACAATGCCAACCACGAAGATGATAGCTGCGCCCGTTTCGGGCTGGCCCACTTTGCCCTTGGTCACGATGTAGAAACTGGCCAGGCCGCCCACCGCGCTCAACGCCAGCGCGGCAAAAAACGGGATTTTGAGCCGGTTGTCGGTCCACGGGTCGCGCGCAATGTCCAGCAGGGTGTATAACAAGAAAAACGCCATGAAGAGACCGGCGAAAATGTAGGCCACCTCCATCGCCGTAAACATCAGGGCATACGGGATGGTCATGAAATAAAGCCAGCGCGGCTGTTTGGTATCGAAGTAACGGAACACCATCAAAACAAACCAGACCAGCAGCAGCAGCATAAACGGCTCATCGCGAATGTAGCGCGTGTAGTACAGGATGGCGGGTGAGATGGCACACATAACCGCAGCCAGAAACGCACCCAGCCGGCCAATGTACCGGCGGAAGAACCAGAACAGACCCACGGTCGCGATCCCCGCAAGGGCCGCGGGCAGCCGGCCTACGGCATCACTCACACCGAAGAGGGCGTAACCGAGCGCGTTGAGGTGAAAACGCAGCGGCCCGTGCATCATCGGCTGGTGGACGTAACCCTCGCCGTTGAACAGCTTCCAGGAATAGAGGACGTGCAGGCTCTCGTCGTGGCTCATCGCCCGCACACCCAGCATGTAGAGGTGCGTGATGACGGTTACGGCCAGAAGAATGGCCCACGCCACCTTTTCCCAGTTCAGGGCAATCAGGGTCGGTAGACTGGTATCTAAAAAGGCATGACGTTCTAGCGGCTTTGGATTTTCCATGTATGTATGACTCCATTCGTCCGGCACGTGGGCGTGCCGGACTCCTCATATCGAAATCGGTCCCGGCATCGAGTACATGTGGGCCGAAGTGTCCCCACGGTTGGTAGTAACGACTTCAGTCGTTCCGCAGCGGTGACAACGACCAAAGTGGTTACCGCGAACACTGGCCGCACCTGCGTCGCAGTGGTCGAGACGTCGCAAGTCTCTCATTGGCCGCCACGAATCCAAAGAATGTTCTCGACCTGTTCGGGCGGCGTTTTGGCTTCCGCATACAACAGCCAGCGCAACAGCTCGGGACCCGCCAGGCCGGCCGGTGTCCAGCGGTTGGTTACCTCGAAGGGCGCGCCGGTGGTGCCCGGCAGGGGTTCTTGCGGGTTGTCGGTCCATGGCGTGATGACGGCGTCGGGGCTGTCCGTGCTCGTGGGCGACAGCGTCACCTGCACTTGATCGAACGCACGCAGGTACCACTGCCATACCTCACGGTTCGGGCCGTCGGCCACTTCCACATGAAAACGATGGGGATCCCCGTACTGGCGTGCCGACCGTTCCTCGAGTGTCGCCACCAGCGCACGCACGTCGGGTGAGGTTTGTGTTTGGAAGGGCTCAACCAGGTAACGGGGCAGGGTGCCGTCCAGATTGTGCAGCCACAAACCACGCACCTGGGCAAAACCGGTCAACGCCAGCAGAAAAATCGCGATCACACCCAACACGCTGCGCCAGCCCAGCCAGAACGAACTGACCACGAACAGCAGCAGCAGCAGACCCAACAGCGCCAACGAACCCAGCAGCAGCGACACAGGCGTGTCCGGTATGTACGTCCAGCGCGTCAAATAGAGCACCAGCGTTACCGACAGAACGAGGCTGGTGGTCAGGATGATCCACTCTTCGCGCCAACCGGGTTGGGTCGAGCTGCCCAGGATTTGGTCACGCAGCCAGGTGGCCAGGGCGGCCAGGGCCAGACCCGCCAGAAAACAGAGCGGCAGGACGAGTTGTGCCAGGTCACCGCGCTCGCGCCCCAGCATTGCCACCACCAGCGCCACCCCGGCCCACAACATGAGGCTGCGCACCAGCCATGAGCGAACCACGGGTGCGCGCACCAGCCAAAGCACCACGAACAAGAGACTGCTGGTCACCAAAAAAGGCTCGCTCCGTACCAGTGCCACCACGGGCCACCAAAACGGCGGTGCATCTGCCGCGGCCAGCAAATGGTTCACCCAGCCGGCCAACAAATCACCCGCGGCACCCAAACCGGGCCAGAAAAGCATCAAACCAGTGGCCGCCAGCACAAAGGTCAGAACGGCCGGCCACACGGCTCCGCGCAGCAGACCGCGCAGCTGGCCGGTCCAATCATCTATCTCGCGACGGGCAAATAGAAACACACCCGCCGCCAGTGCCAGCAGACCGGTGACCGCCGAGGAAGCACTGACCAGAGCGAGCCCCACACCGATCCCCGTCCAGACTGGCCACTGGGCACGGCGATCGGCGCCCGCATGGCTGGTGAGTGACAGGCTGTTTGCCAGCCCCACCAGGGCCAACACGATACCCAATGCCGCCAGGCTGGCACCATCCACGACGCGCGCCGAAGCCACCAGCAGCGGTGAAGTCGCCAGCAGAAAGCTGGTGGTCAGTGCCGCACCGCGTCCGAGGTGGGTACGCAGACCATACGGCAGCAGCACCAGGATCGCACCGGCCAGCGCCGGCCACAAACGGGCCAGTGTGTCGCTTCCTCCTGTCAGCCAGAAGAGCAGCCGGTTCAGTGACAGCAGCAGCGGGCTGATGTCGCGCACGACACTGACTGTTTCACCTTGAGCCAGCTGCCAGGCTGCCCACGCCTGGTGCGCCTCGGCCGGTGCCAGCGGCTGCACGTCCAGGGCAAAAAAGCGCAAAGCAACGGCCATTACGACCGCCAGCAGGTAAAGCGAGCGTTCGACGGTCAGCCACTGCTGCCAGGTCGTGCCTGGGGCAGCTGGATGCTGGTCCGCACCCGCATAGATGTTACCGGCTACAAAGGGTTCGTTCATGAACAATACCTGTTTGCGATCATCCCCGGCCAGACCTCAATTGATGATCCCGCCTGTGGGTGCCTCGAAGGCAGACGTCGTCGTGGGTGCGGCGTCGAGCGGGCCGCGGCGCCGGTAGATTTGTACGTCGTCCTGGTCGTACACCAGGTCCATCACCTGCGCAAACCGTGCGATGGCCTGGGGCGTCATACGGTAACGCTCACGTTCGATCCGCCCGACGACGACGTAGTCGATGCCCCAGCGGGCCAACAGTGCCTCCAGCTCGTTCGCCCGGGCACTGCGGTAGATGGCATCGAGTGCCTCCGGTCGCCCGGCGGCCATGTCGCCGTACCGTTTGCCGCGCCATTGGGATTCATGCCCATCCCAACCCAATAGGGTCGGGATGCCGGTCGCCATCGACACCCGCCCGGCCCCATCACGGTCATACGAACTGCCGCTCGATTCCAGGACGACGCGCGCATCGGGGGCATTCTGTTCGAGCCAGGCAATGGCCGCGTAGTCTCCGGGGTTGTACTGGCGGAGGTAGGCCAGCCCATCCAGGGTGGGCTGGCGGGCAAAACGACCCGCCTTGCTGTAACTGGCCGCCACCGGGTAATAGAGACCGGTGAGTGTGAGCACTGCGATCAGCACCAGCGCGGGCACACGCACCGCTG
>JAYRNS010000524.1:0-2561 GCA_041912075.1 Anaerolineae bacterium | reverse complement strand
GGTGGTAACCGCGAATATCCCTGCGTACGCAATTGCCGTTGGTGTTCCGGCGCGCGTGGTGGGAACCCGGATACCGTCCGACCACTGACAGCCAATCCGTTCCAGATATCGCATGCCAGACAGGAGACAACAACGATACCAGTTCCCATCATGTGGCTGCTCGGTGGCGAGCCCTGGATCGAGTACCGCACCAGGTGCGATCTGTTGGGCGAAGCCGAAGATAATCCCCAGGTCATCGCTGCCCGCCAGTCGATGCTGGCCGATACGCGGGTGCGCGGCTTGATCGACGAGCTCAGCGCATGGCCGGGTGTTACCCTGTCCAGCCACAAGAGCGCCAGCCAATCCTTTCACAAAAGGATTGGGAGTTCGGGCAGAAGAAGACACCCTCGCGCTGGCTGACGCTCACCGCCTGGCGGGTGATGCAGCAGATGGCGGGCGGTTGAGGTCCGGGCCGACTTGTCTCGCCTCCCAGGCGATGATACAATGAAGTCATGAACCACGGACGGTCGCGAACAGGGTGGTTTTTTGGGGTGACCCTCAGCGTTGCGATGCTGGCCAGTCTCTGGGTGGCCGGTGTCGTCGCTGCGCGCAGCCCAGCGCCAGATGCCGCGGCCCCACCTCTGCCGCTCGCCACCGTGATCAGCCTGCCGGTCAGCGCCTCGCTCGACGATACCGCCATTCGGCTGGACGTCGTGCCCGCCAACCTCAATACCGATCCCTTGCAACGTTTTGGCCGCAGCCTGGTGCCTTATGTCGATGCCTGGCGTTTTCAGAACGTTCCCATCCCGCACGGGGCCACGATCGTCAGTGCTACGCTGCGTCTCGTGCCGGCCGGCTGGCAGACAGGGGTGCCAATTCCCGTCCTGATCCGCGGTGAGGCGGCGGACAACGCGGCCAACTTCGCCAGTAACCAGCCACTGGCCCACCTGCGACCCTACACGGTCGCCAGCGTGACCTGGTCACTCACCTACACCCCGACGGCACCGTTCTTCACACCCGATCTGGCACCCGTACTGCAGGAGATCGTCAGCCGGCCAGGTTGGAGCAGCGGCCAGGCCCTGGTCCTGCACGCCACCAGCATCGGCGGGACGCGCGCCTATCTGGACCTGGAAAGCTACGATTTCCAGCCTGACGCGGCCGCACAGCTCAGCCTGAGTTACCAACTCACGACCGGTACCCCAACCGCCACGCCCCTGGTGACGGCGACACCCTCCCCCACACCAACCCCCACGGCCACCCCCGGTCTCAATCTCGGCCAGGCACTGCCCATCGAATGCTGGCAGCGTGTCAGCGGCAGCAATGCCGGGCTCATCAGCCAGATCGACCGCTACCCCTGCCGGCCGGATTGGCTGGAAAGCGGACCCGAGCGTGTGTATGCCATGGGTCTTTTGGCCGGTGAACCGCTCGTGGCCGAGTTGATGAACCTGCCGCCCACCGCCGACCTTGACCTGTTTCTGCTCACGGGGGCTCTGCCGCAGACCTGCCAGGCGTACGGTGATAACAGCCTGACCTACACCGCCAGCAGCACCGGCGTGGTCTACCTGGTCGTCGACGGTTACAACGGCGCCGTTGCCCCGTTCGAGCTGCTGGCGCGCTGCCCGGCACGGCCCACACCCTCGCCCACCCCTATCTCCACGACGCTGCCGCCGCCCACGCCGCGTGCACACCTGCCCTTTGTGCATCGTTAGCGCTTTGCGCTTGGGCCAGCAACCTGCTACCGTTTGACGAGGACCATAATCTTTGATATCCTAGTGCCGGTGCAGGGAGCATGCCCGGTGAAATTGCCCGGTTTTCAGCGCCGATTTTTGCGGAGCAGAAATCGTGTATGACAGCGACCATCAGCCCTGCACCGGCGCTGGACCGGGTTCTTGATCGGTCTGGCTGTCCCGGCAGCCCCCGGCCGACAACCTATTCCTGGTGTATGGCCGCGCAGCCGGCCACGGCGCCAGCGCGGAGGAAAATGACGTGCGTATTTGGATGACCATAGGCTTATGCCTGGCCATCGTGATGACTGGCTGGATCGGGCAGAGTCTCACAGCCTCCCCTTCCAATTCGACTGTGCAAGCGGCCTCACCGGCCACCGCCCCCGGTACGTGGGAAATACAGTATGACGACCCGCAGGGTCGCACGCTGCGCGGTCTCAAGATGATCGATGCCCAGACCGGCTATGCCGTCGGCGGACCCGACTGGGGTGTCGCTGGCGACGGTCTGATCCTCAAAACCACCAATGGCGGCACCACCTGGGTGGAATTGTCCCACCCACCTACTGGCTGGCTGCATGGGCTGAACTGCTTCGATGCCAACCGCTGCTGGACCGCCGGCAAACTTGGCTACATTCTACGCACCACCAACGGTGGTGCCACGTGGATCCGCAGCAGTGCACCCGGTTACGGCGGCTGGCTCTATTCGGTCGGTGTCGTCGACGAGAATACGATTCTCTTGGGCGGCACCCAGGGTGAAATCTTCCGCTCGACCAACGCCGGCGTCAGCTGGACGCTCAATGACGTCGATGGCAACCCCAACAATGGTGTCGTCATGTGGGACTTTGCCTGCTTCGACGG
>JAYRNS010000523.1:0-5521 GCA_041912075.1 Anaerolineae bacterium | reverse complement strand
TTTGGTTGGAGGTTAGTGGATGGAGGTTTGTGGAGGGAGGTTAGGGGATGGTGGTTCGGGGAGGGGGGCCAGCTCCAGCGGTCTTGCACTGTGAGCCTCCGCTTGAGCTCAAGGCGGGAGGTGCCAGGATTGACGGTCGCTCGAAGCCGTGCATTGCGGGCGCTTCAGCGGCCGGGGAGTTGGAAACGCGTGACCCGTACCAGGTTGAACGCGGTGTCGAGGGTGGGCGTGCCGTGTGAATCGAGCCATTGGCGGTTGAGGCCGCCGGGATCCCAGGCGTCGGCTTCGGATTCGACGAGCCACACGTCGTGCGCGCCTTGCACCAGCTGGCCGAGCCGTGCACCGACATCGGCCACGGTCATGTTAGCCGTTTCCGGCGCGTAGGGGGTTTCGCGCCACGGATAGTCCCAGCCGGCGTAGTAGGCGTAGGCGAAACGGTTGTACGGGTGCTGGAAGAGCACGATGTCGCCTGGGCTGCGGTGGGCCTGCACGAAAGCCGCGGCGCCGCGCCAATCGGCCTTGATGGGCGTGTGCACCTGGCCCCAGATGCCGTAGACCTGAAGCCCCACGACGATAACCACCGCCGCCAAGGCTAACCCGCGGCTGTGGTGGGCGATCATGAGCAGGCCGGCTGCCGCCAGCAGGTAAAAGGCGGGTGCGATGAAGATCAGGTACCGATCGTTGAAGAGGGGCACCTGCAAGGTGATGAGGTAGAACAGCAGCGGCGGCAGCAGCAGCCACGCCAGCAGTGCCAGCAGTGGCCGGCGCCACGGTCTGCGCCATGCCAGGAACAGTGCCGCCAGGATCAGAAATACCCACACCGCGGTGAAGCCCAGGGCTGGCACAGGGCGGATACCACGTCCCAGTGCGGCGAGCATGATCGCACTCATGCGGCCAAAGGGTACGAAGGCAAAGCCGGGCTGGAAATTGGGCGACGTGAGCAGCCGCCACTGCCACCACACGAGCGGCAGATAGGGCAAGGTGAAACTGGCCAGACTGACCAGTGCGCCAGTGAGGTGGCGACGCGTCGCTGGCCATCCCATCAGAAACAGCAGTGCGTGCACCGGGAGCATCAGTACCAGCAGCACGTGCGTGTAGAACCCCAGACTCGTCAGCACGATGTACGCCAGCCAACGCCCGGCTGGGTGGCGCGCGCCCGGCGTCAGCGCCCAAAGCAGCGCCGCCACGGACCCCAGCGCCAGCACCACCACCAGGGCGTACATCTTGCCCTCCTGGCTGTACCAAACCAGGTACGGGGAAAGGGTCACGCCCAGGCTGCCCAACCAAGCTACCGCACGCTGCCACGTGCGATCGCCGGCCGCGTCATCGGCTGCCAACGTGTGATGATCGAAGTAACGAAACAACCGTCGTGCGACCAGGTAAGTGAGCGGAACCGCGAGGACACCCAGTAGAACGGAAAGATAGCGAAAGGCAAATTCACTTTGCCCGGTGATGTCCAGCCAATAACGGAGCAGCACGTAAAACAGCGGACCGTTCTCACCGGGCTGGCGAAAGGTTGAGAGTAAGGCAGGTAGGGCACGCGTGGCGAAACGGATCGCATCGACCTCATCACGCCACAGGCTTTGTGCTGTGCTGCCCCACACCCGTACCGCAAAAGCCAGCAGCGTCGTGGCCATCAGCGGCCACTTCATGGCGCGATCGTGGCGTAACCATTGCATCACGCGGGTCTGCAGCGCCCTGGTCACGGTCGTCTAACGCGATCTACCACGCCTGTTCAACCACAGCAGCCCCATGCCGGCCAGCAGAAGCAGCATGACACCACACCCCAACCAGACATAGGTCAGCGCTGCCATGACGGTCTTACCAAACAGGCGAGCCTCGTCGGCCGGGTTTGCAGTTTTGGGCGCAGTCAATGGAACGGTGCCGGGTTCTGGTTTGGGCAGCAGCGGCAGGACTTCGGGTGCCGCGGGCGCACCTTGTGGGGGCGATTCCAGGACACTCGACAGACTGTCGGTGGGTGGCAGCGGGATAGCAGCGGTTGGGATGGCCTCCGGCGGCAGCATCATTTCAGCGGTCGGCGTCGACGTGGGGAACAGATTGGGATCGAAGGTCGGCGTCACCGTAGGAAACAAATTTGGATCGAACGTCGGCGTCACCGTGGGGAACAACAACGGATCGAACGTCGGTGTGGGTGAGGGTGTCGGGGTGGGGGTGCCCAAGATTGACTGAAACGCCAGCGGGACGGCCTCGGCACCGATGCTGTTGAGCGTGACCACCGCCACAACCGCAAGCAGGATCAGCCCCGGCAGGCCCCAACGTCTGGCAGTCCGGGAATCGGTCGAGGGCATGCGCCACGCTCGGATCTTGCGGCGAATCACTGGTTCTCGTCTGTTCACGCATCACTCCCTGGGCGGGAGCCAATGACCGCCAGCTCCGAACGGGACGGCAAGTGGTCAGCTCGCAGCAATTATACCAGCCCTGGGCAGAATGACCCAATCGGTGTTCTGGAGAGACCAGAACAAGGCGGCAGCTGGGCTGCCGCACTCCAAACGGACCAGCGATCGCCCCTGGCTGCCGCACTCCAGATGCGCGTGCATGCCAATCACGGCGTCAACGTGTAGGCTCGCCAGGCTTGCTCGAATTCGCGGAAATTCACACTCAGTGCCGCCATGGTCTGGGTGGGGTTGACCGTTTCGCCCAGGGCGCGCAGCAGTATGGGAATCCGACCGGGGTCGGTGGTGTCGGCCAGGTAGGAGACCATGCTGTAGGCCTCGGCCAGGGCCAGCGCACTGCGACGCAGGTTGCCGTAACGATAAGGGGGCCACAAGGATGACAAGGGCATCAGCTCGCTGCGCGAGCCGGCCTCTTGCAGGCGAGCCTTGAGTCCCGGCACGGTCGTGTTGCCGGGTAACAGGCGATCCAGCTGCCAGTAGACGACCCCGTGCATCACCATCCAGTTTGGGCCCACGGTTGGCTGCACGGTTCCACTGCCGATCTTGGTACCCGATTTCTCAAGTGCGAGCCGCAGGATAATGCTGTAGGCCGCTTTCTCGCTAAAGCCTATCGGCAGTTCGCCATCTCGGCGCACCCCCGTTAGCTGGGGGGATGGCAAGTGAAACTCCCCTTCGGTCATGAGGGGTGAGTTCGGTCGCGGTTCGGGGTCGATGTAAAAGGTCAGATGTGGACTGGCGCCAACGTTGAACTCGAGCGCGGTGCGGCTGTAGATATCCTCGGCGAGCTGGCTCAGCTTTTGCACGAGGGACTCGTCGCGGGCACGGTAGACGTAACGAATATTGCGCGTTTCCAGGCTTTTTTCTTCGCCCCAGAACGTTGGGTCCGGGGCGGTACGCCGCCACTGCCCATTGACCAGGTGATAGAACTGCATGCGTTGGTATGGAATGCCGGCCTGTTCGTACCCCACGGTGGCCCACGCCACGTCGTTGAAGAGCACAAAATCGTCCAGTGTCAGTTCGCTGGGTGTGGTCGAATCATCACGTTCTTCCAGTTGATACCGCTGCAGCTCCTGCCAGCCCTGGTTGTCATCTTGCAGCGAAAGGAAGATCTCTTCATCACCGGTCGCGAGGGCTTTGCCTTCGGCACTGATCACGGCCTGCAAATCGGCACGCGCCATCGCCTGGTTACGCTGGGCGACGTAATAAATGATCCCACCACTAATCAGCGTGCCAATCAGGACCCCTAGTCCCAGGTAACCCACCGTGCGCAGCAAACCACCGTCCGACATGCGCCAGGTGGCAATCGTGTGACCTTTGGGTTTGCGCCCAGGAACCCGCATGGACGGCTGGGAGGTTGGATGGTGTCCTCCCCAATCTGCTGCATCGTCCTCGTGATGCCAGCGTTCGTCTTCTGCATCGTGCCAATCGAACTGGATACCCATCAGCCCATCCTCAGGATATTGTCACATCACCTGCCCAGATTGTGTGAACGATCCCATCGTGCGTTTGCAGCAGTAAGGCACCATCCGGGCTGACCCCTACCGCCGTGCCGGTCAAAACGTCGTTCGTCAAGGTCACCTGCACCGTCTCGCCGAGGCCAACCAGGCGCGACGCCCAGGCTGGGGCGGGTGACACGCCGCGTTGCAGTTCCTCGTACCGTGCCTCGACGTGCTGCAGCACCGATTCCAGGAGCGCCACCCGGCTGATCTCACGACCCAATACCATGGCCAGGCTCGTCGCCGTGCCGGCCAACTCATCGCTGGCTGCAAACTGCACGTTGACGTTCAGGCCAAGGCCGATGATGGCATAGACCAACCGTTCGCCCTCCAGTGACGTCTCGGTCAGCAAGCCGGCCAGCTTTTGGCTGTTCAGATAAAGGTCGTTGGGCCATTTTAGCTGGACGGTCAGCCCGGTCAGTGCTTCGACGGCCTCAGCGGCCCCCAGGCCCACGCACATCGTCAGACGTGCAGCCTGCATCACCGGTATGTCGGGCCGCAGCAGGATCGACATCAACAGGCTGGAGCCAAACGGTGCCACCCAACGTCGCCCCAGGCGGCCCTTACCCGCACGCTGTTCATCGGCGAGCACGACGAGCCCTTGCGGAGCACCAGCCTGTGCCGCCTGATGTGCCAGATCCTGGGTTGAGTCAACCACGGATTGGTAGATAATCGGGTGTCCCAGTACACGCGTGGCAGGTTTCCAGGTGCGATCGGGTCGAAACAGGCTGCCGAGGTCGCTCGATGGGTCTATCATGTGTCATAGAATACACCCGCCGGAGACAACGAAAAGCAAGATTGCTTCCGTTGCGTGTGAAAAAGAATGACCTCCCGCGCGGCAGCAGCCATGCGCGGGAGGTCATGTCAAAGACACTCATACTCAGTCGATCAGGGCAATGACCTCGATTTCGACCAGTGCGCCGGCTGGCAGGGCCGCGGCTTGGATGGTCGACCTGGCCGGACGGTTGGCTGAAAACACCGAACCGTAGATCGCATTGAACACTTTGAAATCCGCCAGGTCGGCCAAATAGCAGGTGGTTTTGACCACGTTGTCCATGTTGCTGCCGGCAGCCTCCAGGATATTGGACAGGTTCATCAGAATCTGTTCGACCTGGGCCTCCAGCCCTTCAACAAGGTCACCGGTCGCTGGATCGATACCCAGCTGACCGGCGGTATAAACAAAGTTCCCGGCGCGCACAGCCTGGGAATACGGTCCAATCGCAGCCGGTGCTGCCGTGGTTTTGACGACTTCTCTCAGCACGTTTCAACCTCACTCATGCAATGATTCCGCCGGCGGTCAAACACCGGGGATGGGTCTATTCTTCAGCCAGCTGCCGTTCCAGCAGCTGGCGGGCGATCGTCTGGTTGGCCTGGCCACGAGTGGCACGCATGACCTGGCCGATGAAGAAGTTCAGCAGGTTGGTGGCACCGGCGCGGTAACGGGCCGCTTCACTGGGATGGGCGGCAATGACGTCGCGTACGACTCCGGACAAGGCATCGGTATCGCTGACCTGGGCGAGGCCGCCGGCGTCGACAATCTCACGCGCCGCGGCACCCGTTTCCACCATGGTTGCCAGCACCCGCTGCCCGATGTTGCGGTTGATCGTGCCG
>JAYRNS010000522.1:0-7061 GCA_041912075.1 Anaerolineae bacterium | reverse complement strand
TCGTTCGCCAAGATTATACCATCGGAGGCGTGAAGCGTGCAACGTGGGGGTTGGGGATCAGGGGCTCGGGGTTGGGGATCGTTGATTCGGGACCGTGCGCGATTTGTTAGATGTCAGCCCTCATCTTCAGACCCTAACCCCCAACCCCTGGCTCGCAGCCCCACGTTTCACGTTTTCCCGCATCACGTGCTAAACTACGACCACAACCCATCATCACCATCGCATTCTTCTGGAGGACCACACCTATGTCTAATCCGATTCGTTTGTTGACCACACCGGGCGACCAGCCTAACCAGGTCCGCTTCACTGCCGTCTTTGCGGCGCCTGAACCGACCGACGTGGCGAATTGTGCCGCAGCCAGTCTGGATACGGGCGGGGGCCGCGTGCTGGACCTTGGTGTTTTGTGTGCGCCGACCGCCGTGACCTGGCGTGAACAGCGCCAGGTTGAACTGGGTACGCATACGTATGCCAGCGAGGGGACCTATGCGGTACAGCTCACGTGGGGCGACCTGGCGATCGCGGCGGAGCCGCCCGTGCCTGAAGCGGTGGCGCCAGTCCTGCCCACTGTGTCGCTCACGCTGGAGCCTCGGGCAGATTCTCCACTGCAGATCGACGCTACGCTGCATGTCGAAGGGCTGGCACCGGATCACCACGTGCGCCTGGACAGCGGGGCCGGGCAGGTGTTCGACCTGGCCGGCGCTGAGGGTACCGATCAAACCGGGGCGTGGACGCTGGACTACCCCAAACCCGGTGAGTACGTCGTGGCGGTCGACCTGTTGGATGGCGACCATTTCTGGGTAGCCGATTTGAGCAGCGAGGCCATCCACATCGCCGAGCCGATTGCCGAACCGGCGATCAGCGCCGAGGAAGCGGCCGAGACGCTGGAAGCGGTGCCTTTCGATGCGCCAGACCTGGCCGCAGCCGAGCCCTGGCTGCCCTTCCGTTACGTGCGTCCGGTGTGGAGCTGGTCGAAGACCTATACCGCACCAGGGAGCACGCGCGTGGTGCGTTCGCTGGCACCTGGTACGTATCTGGGGGTTCGCGCTGAAGCCATGGCGGGTGGTGCCCTGTGGTACAAAACCGCCAGCGGTGACTGGATTCCGGCGGCCGCCGTGTCAATTATGCGACCGTCGGCCCTGCGGGGTGTGGAGTTGGCCGGCGGCACACCACCGCCCCCGCCGCCGCCCCCACCACCGCCCGGCCGGCGCGGGGTCGTGACGGCCACCGTGCTCAACGTACGGGCGCGTCCGGGTGTGTTTGCCGGCAATCCGCCGGTGGGTTCCCTACCCATGGGTACCGAGGTGACGATCTACGAACAGCAGTTGGTGGGGAACGAGGTGTGGTACCGGATCGGGACCAACCGCTGGGCGCACAGCAACTGGATACGGCTGCTGCCGGCGGTGGCGCCGGCGCAGGCCAGCGCAGAGGGCTACGCCGCGCCAGCCAGCGGCAGCCGGCTGCCGGTAGGGTGGGTGTATGCCTCGGCGCTCAACGTGCGTTCGGGACCTTCGACCACCTTCCCGGTGGTGGGCGCGGCGACGCACAACCAGTCGTTCGACGTCTTGCAGATCACCGGCAGCGGCAGCAGCACCTGGTACCGGATTGGTGCCGACCAGTGGCTGCACAGCGGTGGCGTGCGTCTGGCCTCGCTGTCGAGCCGGCCGGCGAGCATCGGTCGCTCGGAGCGTTGGGTGGCGGTGCGGCTGGCGCAGCAGACGGTGGTGGCGTATGAAGGAGACACACCCGTCTACGCGGCGATGGTTGCGACCGGTTTGCCCGGAACGCCAACGGTGCGTGGGATTTTCCGCACCTGGCTGCGCCAGCCAACCGGCAAGATGTCCGGTGGCCGGCCGGGGGCGGGCTACTACTACCTCGAGGACGTCACCTGGACGACGTATTTCTACAGTGGTTACGCCCTGCACACCGCTTACTGGCACGACGCCTTTGGCAGTCCGCGCAGCCACGGCTGTGTCAACCTGAGCCCGTACGACGCCTGGTGGCTTTTCCAGTGGAGCGCCGCCAGCGGTGCCCGCAGCCCGGTGGTGCACGTGTTTTAGACCCGTTTGGGCCGTCGCAGACTTCCGAAGTCTCCAAGGCTTCGGAAGTCGCTTCGTCCAATCGGGTCCATCCATACTGGCTTTTCCCAGAAGTGTGCTACAATACCCCTGCATTCGATGGTGAATACGATTCGACACATCGGCACAAGACGCTTCTTCGTTTTGCCACAGCTGGTTCCACCCTCCATGCCAGTCTAAAACGACCTCGCCGCCTTTCACCCTGGCGACTTTCCTTCTACAGTCGCAGTGCGTTCAACCTATCAGATCGACTGTCCAGCAAGGAAAGGAACCATGATCATGCAATTCCTGCAACACGTCAGGCTTATTCAAGGTGGCATGGGTGTCTATGTCTCCAACTGGCGGCTGGCCAAAGCGGTGGCCGCCGAACGACCCGGTGAAACCGCCGGTACCGTCTCGGGCACGGCGCTGGACGTGGTCTACGTCCGGCTGCTGCAGCTCGGTGATCCCGGCGGGCACGCGCGCCGTGCTTTACAGGCGTTTGATACCCAGTTTGCCACCGACGTGGGGCGCCGGATCTGTGACCGCTATTTTATCGCCGGCGGCAAGGCGCCCAACGCCGCCTATCGCAGCGCCCCCATGCAGATCGTGCGTTCGGAGGAGGGCAAAACGACCTTTGCCGCACCGAATGGCACGCACGAACCGATTCCACTCCAACTCGATGTCAGCGTCGTCGAGCTTCTGATCGCCACCGGGTTTGCCGAAGTGTGGCTGGCCAAAGAGGGACACCGCGGCAAGGTATTTATCAATTTCCTGAACAAGATCGAGCTACCACTGGTTTATACCGTGTACGGCGCCATGCTCGCCGGCGTCGATGGGATCATCGTGGGCGCGGGCAACCCCGAAGGCCTGCCGGCGATCTGTACGCGCCTGGCCCACCACCAGGCAGTGACCCGCAGCCTGGCGGTGCTTTACGCAGGAGCAGGCGAGGAATTTACGATCTCGTTCGATCCCCAGGCGGTGGCCGGTGGTGTTTTTGCGCAGGCGCCGCTGCAGCGCCCGGCTTTCCTGGCGATTGCCTCACTCGAGGATCTGGTCACGGCGCTGGCCGCTAGCGACTCGCAGGCGCCCGATGGCTTTATCATCGAGCATCACACCGCGGGCGGCCATAACGCCAACCCCATCGGCCCGTTGAAAAAGGACGACAGTGGACAGCCCATCTACGGCGCGCACGACGAACCCAACCTGGCCGCGATCAGGGCTGCCAACCTCCCGTTCTGGCTGGCTGGCGGTTACAGCAGTCACGACCGGCTGCGGGCGGCGGTGGCGGCCGGTGCGTGTGGCATCCAGGTCGGTTCGGTTTTTGCGCTGGCCGAAGAATCGGGGATGAAACCTGAATACCGGTCGGCCATTCTCCAGGCGCTGCGCAGCGGCACCGACGACGCGGCGCTCGTCAAGACGACGATTTTTTCGCCCACCGGTTTTGCTTTCAAAGTGGTGCAGCTGGAAGAGACCCTGTCCGACGATGATGTTTATGCAGCCAGGCGGCGCATTTGTGACATCGGCCTCCTGCAGCAGCGCGGTTTGAGCAAACCGGATGAAGCAGGGACACGTACCCTGTTCCAGCGCTGCCCGGCGGCCCCGATCGATAGTTACGTCGAGCGCCGTGGCATCGAACGCAACACCGAGGAACGGCGCTGCCTGTGCAACGGTCTGCTGGCTGCGGTCGGGCTGGGGCAGGTGAAGCGGCTGGCCGGAGAATGGACAGAGGAGCCGGCGATCGTCACCCTGGGCAACCGCCTGGATGACGTGCGCCGCCTGTCACGCCAGGGCCAGCGCCCGTACCACGTAGAGGATGTGGTGGCAGATATCCTGGGTTGACGGCACGGATGGATGGTTCTCTGCAGAGAAATCGACAAGTCAGCCGAATTGGATATAATCATGACACCACGAGGTACTCCGAGAGATCGAGTCCAATCTACATTGAGCCCCTATCAACGCAGTAAGGATCAAATCGCATGAGCGTCAACTATCAAAACATCATCACCATCGAGCCTGGAAAACGGAGCGGCAAACCGACGATTCGTGGTCTGCGCATCACGGTCTATGATGTGTTATCGTACCTCGCCGCTGGCATGAGCGTGGACGAGATTTTGGCAGACTTTCCCGTATTGACCGAAGAGGACATTCGCGCCTGTCTCACATATGCCGCTGACCGGGAACGGCAGTTGATCCTGGCTCACGCATGAAACTGCTATTCGATCACAACCTATCACCCCGTTTGATCCGGCGGCTCGTAGACCTCTACCCAGACGCAAGCCATGTCGCCGCTGTTGGACTTGACCGCGCCTCCGATATCGAGGTTTGGCACGATCGGCGCATCTTTTTCCCCACCCGCGCCCCATTGCAGACACCAGCGCTCCGCCGGCACTGGCCGGTCGTGGTAGGCTAGCGCGAGACAGCAACAGAACAGGTGTACACGCGTCGCGGGTTCACATCATCCCGAAGGGTCGGTTTGTTTGCCTGGCATGACTTGCTGAAGTTTGCTGATGATCGAGGCGAGGATTTCTTTGAAGGCAACATCGTTGAGCATAGCGACACGCTTGACCATCAGCGCTTCGTTGGCCGTGAACAGTTTAGTCGGACGCGCAAAACTGAGCATAGTGAGTGTTCCGGCTGACAACTCCGCCGGCGTGATCTTCACAGCTTCTGGGTCACTGTGCGGATTGCTCGTAATTTGGCAGAGAAGCCAATCACCGCGCGCGCTCGCACACAGCACAACTGCAGGTCGCAGCTTTGAACCTGACAGGTCCGAAAAAGGAAATTCGACTACAACGATGGAAGCTGGGCCAGGTGTGACCATGCCGCGTCTTCTTCCGGCGTTAGCCAGTCAACAGCCAGCGCCGCCTCGCTTAGCGTTGCCAATTCGCGTGCGTTCAGTTCTGGCTCCTCATTCAGGATCGTGATCAACACCCGCCGCAGTGGCGGCAGCTTGACCACTTCGATGAGCCGCAGTCTTCCGTTTCGGTCGGTTGCGCCTTCAAATGTCTGTATCATCTAACTCACCCCCACGGGCACGACACGCGGACCCTGTCCACCCTCACAGACTCCATGATAGCACGGCTGACATGTTTCGGCAAGGTTGTCATCAGTCAAACCGTCAAATCTGGATTACCGACCTGCGGCGCATCCTTCTGCCCACCTGCGGCCCACTGCGGACACCAGCGCTCCGCCGGCGCCGGCCGGTCGTGGTAGGCTGAGTCTGGACAGCGGCAGAAGAGGTGAACACGCGTCACCTGGCCGTCGCCGTTGCTGCGGAAGAACTCCGAGAAGCGGCAGTTCTCGCAGGTGTGCCCCTGCAGCCGCTGCCAGAAGCGGTTGAGATCGGCCATGCCCTATGCCCCATGGGCGGTCGCTTCCGCCCACGCCCGCCGCGCCAGCACACCGGCCATCGCCCGCCGGTACTCGGCGCTGCCCAGAAAGTCGTCGACCAACGCCTGGGTGCTGAGCAGCTCGACCACGGCGACCGGCAGACCGGCCGGGTGACGCACGAAGTCCTGCAGACCCGTCAGCACCAGCGGCCGCGGCGTCACACCGCCCAAGGCCAGGCTGGCCAGCGACGTATCGCCCACCACCGCTACTGCCGTCACAATGGGAAAGTCGCGCGGCGTGCGGCCCACTGTGGCCAGGCCGTGGGTCGCGGTGGCCGTGTTCGCCGGCACGATGACCTCCAAAATCAGCTGGCCGGCCAGGTGGACATCGGGCTCATCGGCGACTGCCCGCAGCGGCACCTGGCGCGCCGGCCCTTCGCCGGCGACAATTACCAGCCGCGCATCGAGCGCCAGCAGGGCCAGGCGCAGCGGTGAACCCACCTCACCCCCCGCCACCAGACCACCCAGCGTGGCGGCGTTCAGCAGGTTGGCCGGTCCCTCCTGTGTGACTGCGCGCCCCAGCAGCCCGCCGGCCCACGAGGTCACCTGGACATGCGACACCAGCACCGACAGGGCAGTCGTGGCCCCCACGTGCAGCCCGTCGCGCTGCACCTCGACGAAGTGCAGCGGCAGGTCGCACAGGTCGACGACCGCCTCGACGCCGCGTGCTTCCAGCTCGGGCACCAGCAGGGTGCCGCCGGCCAGCGGTACGGTCACGACGCGTGTACGGCTCAGCAGGCGCCGCGCGGTGGCCATATCGCTGGGGCGGTGGTATTCGGTCAACGTCATCGTCTACCTCCGCTCGTAGCGGCCCATCAGCTGCGCCTGCGCCAGAACGTGGCCGGCCATGGTGGCCTCCAGGTCCTTGCGTGCGGCACCCTCACGCAGGGCCAGGCTGGCAACGTCGAGTGCGTAGAGTCGAAAGAAATAGCGGTGCACGCCGTGACCGCGCGGCGGGCAGGGACCGCCGTAACCGGTGTTGCCAAAATCGTTGTGTCCACTCATCCCGCCAGCACCCGCGCGCCAGCCCTCGGCCAGACCGTTTGCGGTGGCCGGCAGATTGAACAACGTCCAATGTGTCCAGGTGCCGCGCGGGGCATCCGGATCGTCGACGATCAGCACAAAACTGGCCGTGCCGGCCGGGGCATCACCCCAGGTCAACGCCGGTGAGACGTCCTCGCCTTCGCAGGTGCAGCGCCGCGGGATCAGGCTACCGTCGGTAAATGCCGTTGTTTTGACGTACATTGTCTTACCTCATCGCCGGAGAAAAAACCACCAAGCTGCTCGTGAGGCCAGTGGCCTCATGTTTTCTACAAGAAACTCGGCACGGGGGAGTTTCCTGGTCGACGCCAAGGCACAAAGGGTGTCAAGGATCGTCTATTTCGACCGCAGCGCCTTTGCGTAATAGTTCGCGCGGCGGTCGAGGGTGGCGTCACAGCCGGAGCTGTGACCTACGGTTACGACTCATGAAGTTGTTCGCGGCGTGCGTGTTAGGGCGCGCCGTGGACGAGGAGGTCGTCACAGCCGGAGCTGTGACCTACGGTTACGACTCATGAAGTTGTTCGCGGCGTGCGTGTTAGGGCGCGCCGTGGACGAGGAGGTCGTCACAGCCGGA
>JAYRNS010000521.1:0-2242 GCA_041912075.1 Anaerolineae bacterium | reverse complement strand
CGGTTGGTAGTAACGACTTCAGTCGTTCCGCAGCGTTGCCAACGACTAAAGTCGTTACTGCGAACCCTGGCCGCACCTACGCCGCAATGACCCACCAGCAACCTGCACCGGCATCAGAGCACCAACGACAACACAAAACCAATCACAGTTCCCAGGCCGGCAAACTCGCTGCCACGTTCGAAGGAAAACGGAATCAGCGAATTGGTCAGCATCGCCAAGAGCCCACCCGCGGCAATGGCTGCCATGCGTGCCCCAAAGACGTCTGCCACGTTGGCGGCGACCACAAAACCCAACCCGGCCGCGGCACCGCAGGCCACCACCACGGCGGTCCACATCAGCGCCATGCGCGTCTTCGTCCAACCGGCCGCCGCCAGGTCGGCCGAAGGAACAAACGATTGCGGAATGTTCGAGACCCAAATCGCAAACAGGAATTCGAGGCTAACCGGCACGCCAGTGGCCAGCTGGATACCGAAGATGGCCGACTCGGGAATACCATCCACGATCGCGCCAACGACGATACCCAGCGCGCTGCCACCGCCTTCACCGCCGAATCGCTGGGCCACAAAACGGTCGGCCAACAAAAAGATCGTTGCCCCAACCAACAACCAGAGTCCCACCTCGTAGATACCTAGCGTCGCTTCAGCCTGCGGTACCAGGTCGGTCATGATCGCCACCAACAGCGCGCCGGCACCAAACCCGCCCAACCAGCCAATCAGCCTGGGCGGTAGCTTGAGATAGTAGACGAGGATTCCGCTCAGCAAGAGGGCCGATTGCCCAATCGCACCTAACGCAATCGCATTCAGCATCGAGACATCCTTTCACACCACCGTATGGCGCGGATTTGACGATTGTGCCCGCGGCGGCTGGTTGGACCTGACACGCGGCAGACGTACGCGCTTGAGGAAGCGTTCGGTGTACGTCTCCTGTTCCGGATCGAGATGGCCCACCGCGGTGACCAGATAGCGCCGGCTAACCCGGCTGACGTAGTCCGCCAGGCCGCCACGATAGATGTCCGCCAGGGCCGTTCGATAGTAGTCGTAGATATTGGCCTGGCCCAGCCTCAGGCCAGCTTTGAGCGCACCTAACCCTAACCAGGTCGAGACCACCCACACCGAGGTGTTTTCGCGCGCGGCCGTCCTCTGCAGCTGCTGGGCAATCGCTGTCAGGCTTTCGCCGTTCGGCAGCCCGTGGGTGGTGCTGCGCAGTGTTTGCCAGCTGGTGCGCATCTCGGCCAGACTCGCCTCCATCTCGTCCCGCGCCAGCGGTGGGATGTCGATCACCCGCGACAGCACACCTGTCGTGCCCTCGAGCGACTCCAGAAGCGCATCGACGGAAGAAAACTCCTGTTCCACCGGAATGACACCGAGCCGCTGGAGCTCCTCAGTCAGCGCGTGCAAAAAAACCTGCGTACCACCGGTCACATCCGCGGCCGCGGCCAGCATCCATAAGGGTGACCAGCCAACGGCAAAGATGCTCGTAAACTCCACGACGTTGCCCGCCACTTTGCGCACCGCCAGCCGGCCAGCCGTCATGTCATTCGTCGGCATCTGCAGACCTTGCACGCCGCCCGCCCACTCGACGGTAATGCGCAGCATGCGACCGACCAGCGCCTGGTACAGCTGCATGTTGCGCGTCCATTCCGGCAGCAGCACCAACGAACTTTCGTAGAGCAGACCGCCGGCACTGGCGGCTGCTGCCCTGGGCAACCGCTCAGGTATCGAAACCACGTAGAGCACACGTGAATCCATCTGTGTTTGTCGCTTTCTGACAGACGACCCGCCAGTCGATTCACTCCGACCGGGCAGGCCGCCAGAATGAGATGTCGAAACCCATACGGTCGATGATATGCAGCAGCTGCTCGGACGACACGCCTTTCAGAACACAGGCATCCGCCCCGGCGCTCAGCGCCAGCTGACGATGGTGAGGCTCAAGCGTCATGATGATGACATGGGTGTCGGGCCAGCCGGATTTGATGGCGCGCGTGGCATCGATCCCGTTGACCTGGGGCATCTCCGCATCCATCAGCACCAGGTCGGGTGGATGCGCAGCGACCATATCGAGGACTTGATGACCGTTCTGAGCCTCTTCCACGACCGCGTGCAAAAATGCCGCCACGAGAAAGGCCCTGAGGCTCTGACGGATCGTATGGTTGTCGTCGGCTACGATCGCATGGTGTAGTTGCACGCGGTTTACGTTGTTTCTGCAAAGAGCTTGAATCGGTTCATCGATTGCACGGTTTGTT
>JAYRNS010000520.1:0-1894 GCA_041912075.1 Anaerolineae bacterium | reverse complement strand
GCTCGACCAGGTGACACCGTGCTTCCGCCTGGCGAATAGGCCGCGCCTGCTCCGGCAGGTCGGGATAAAAACGGTGCACCAGGTCATAGGTAAAGGCGTACTTCCACGCCCCCACCGGCGCCACGCCGACCGGCAGCACCTTGAAGTCACCCTGCAGCATCTCCAGCGCACGGTTGAAACGCGAAGCACCCGCCTTACCACCCAGCCGCGCCCGCTCGCTCAAGTGGATCGAATCGAGCGGCCCTTCGGTCAGCAGCGTTTCGTACACCGCCTTGGCCTCCCAGGTCATCCGCCCCTCTTCGTACTGTAAGAGGTAGTCGTGGTCGGGCTCACCGTAGTTCTCGGAAAGGGCGTAAAAATAGGGCACGACGTCGAGCGCGATGAAGGTGGCGCGCTTGCGCAGCACCTTGGCGTAGTACCAGCGCCGCGCACCGAGCAGCTCGTCCTTCCAGCGCCAGGTGACGTGGCCGGGATCGTCGTGCTCGTTGGGCACCGGCCGGTCGCCGGCCACGGCTACCCACAGGCTGGGTAGGGTGACCGCCTTGACCGGCCAGAAGTGCACAAAACCGCGCTGGTTGACGAAGGCGATCGCTTCGTCCTGTGTCGTCACGCGCTGGCCTGGCTGGACGCGGTAGGTGGCGGCACGGTATTCCTGGAGACGGGCAAGCGAGAGGGAGGGCATGGACGGATGTGGCCTCGAATCAGGGTCAGCTGGCGAGCAAGTCGATCAGCTGGTTGCCGGTGTCACTCATCGCACGGATCGTCTCCCGCGCCCGGCCCAGCTCCGGCTCGTAGGTGGCGACGAAGGCGGCGTGTTCCTGGCGTGCCGTCGTCAGGTCGCCGGCCGTGACCGCCTGGTTGATGCGCGACAGTGCAGCCAACGCATCATTGGTGACATTATCCATGGTCTCGATGAACTCATCGTCGGCGTGGCGGAACCGGTCCACGTAGTGCGCCAGGGCCTGCAGCGCCTGCTCCTGGGCGGGGGGCAGCGTTATGGGTGCCGCCATGGCCTCGCTGCACAGGTCGTTGAACGAGACGCCCAGGTCGGCCAGGGCCAGGTCGTTGAGGTACGCGATGATCTGGTTACGCTCGGCGCGGCGCGTGGCATCGTCACCAAAGTATTGGGCGGCACGGATATTTTCGCCCAGCCGCTGCTCGTAGACCAGGAGGGTGGGGAAATCGGTGTGATCGCGCGTGAGCCGTCCTTTGAGCAAATTGATGCCCAGCTCGTAGCCGATGTAGGGATCGAAACTGCCCTCGCCCCGGCGCCTGACCTCGATCTGCTGATCGTAGATGCGCCTGATCTGACTGCAGCGCGTGCGTTCCAGGTCGAAGGTGCGGTCATTGACATAACGTTTGAAATCGCGATAGAGGGTAGTTACCGCCGTGGCATCACCAACGTCGAGCTCTTCCACGGATCCGATCACGCGCAGCTCCAGGGAGAGGGATCGCTGGAACTCTTTGAGCAGGTTCAACAGCGCCGCGGCGTTATCCTTCAACACCTCCGGCGGCAGCGCCGCGATCATGTCCGACAGCTGGCGGCGTTCCGCAAACACTTCGGGTGGAAACATGGACTATCCTCGTAGTGATTTATGTTGGGCGCCGTTATTCTAGCCAGCAGGTGACTGCCTGTCAACTTGCTGGCACCATCGGCGCATATTCCAGCTTCACCGTCAACTAATCCAAAATCTAAAATCCAAAATCCAAAATCTTTGACATCCCTGTGCTTGTGCCGTACAATGCGCCATGGGAGTACTCGCCTTTCATTATCGGCCCGCAAAGGAATCCGTTCTCGATGTACCCGGCGATTCCCAGGAGAGGCTCTTTTGCGGACGCCAGTCATACCAGTAACCTGAGCGATATGACGATCACGATCAACGAGCCAGCCATC
>JAYRNS010000519.1:0-2155 GCA_041912075.1 Anaerolineae bacterium | reverse complement strand
TACCGGGTCGGCGTGAGCAACGCGATGACCGAGGCCACCGAGTACGGCTTTCCAGATGACCAGCGCGCCGAGACGACTGGGCACATGCTGCCCCTGCGTCGGTGGGACTACGCGCTTGGCTGGTCGAAGTGGTTCCTGGAGGACGCGCGTCAAGAACAGATTGACGCTGACATCGCTGCTGCTATCCAGGCGGTACGCGATCGGTGGCGCATTCAAATTCTTACCCGCTTGCTGCAACGCGGTGACGATTCGGGTGCGAGGCTTGGGCTTGGCACCGCAGGGTATAGTCCTGGGTTTGCGACAGCCTATGGTTCGACCAATGTGGACTTCACCCCGCCATCGTTCGGGGGAACGACGTTCACGAGTTCGCATGAGCACTACGTGGGCATTGGTGGCGGTGCGTTCACCGCGGCCGTCTTCACCGACGCCAAAGACGAATTGGCCGAACATGGGCATGTCCCGCCGTTTGACTTCCTGATCGGGCCGTCAGACCGGGCGGCTGTAATGGCGCTCACTGGGTTTGTCGGTGTGCGCAGCGGGTTGATTACCTATGGCAGCACCGCAGACCTGGCCGCAGAGACCAATCGGATGCCAGCCACGGGCGTGTCACTCCTGGGTGTCATGGCGGACGACTTCCGAGTCTGGGAGGTGCGGGGTATCCCGCAGTATTACGGAGTCGGATATAAGTCGTATGGACCGCGCAGCCAGAGCAATCCGCTGGCCGTGCGTGTTCCTAAGGGCTACACGGCTCCGCGCATCATCATGGAGCCGAGTTCGGCGGTTGGCTCGCCGACCTCTCCACTGCAAAACATGATGGTCAAGGTGCGATTCGGCGTGGGCGTTGGCAACCGCACGGGTGCAACCCCGCGCTACGTCAACAACGCCACGTGGGCGGACGGCACTGCAACCTGATCGGGGTGGATGGTGATGGGTGGGGGTCTGCGCTATGGCTCCCACCCATCGGGGATGGACACATGGCACTGATACGGATGATTGCAGATGTGGCGTACCCCGCCGGCCTGCTGCGTGGCGATCAGGTGTACGACCTGCCACCAGGCGAGGCCGAGGCGATGGTGCTGATCGGCTGGGCTGAGGATGCACCGGACGATGAACCTGTGCGGGTGTACGAGCAGCAGTACGACCACGTTCGGGCACTGACGCCGCGGCGGAGTGAGGTGTTATGACTCGGCTGATAAGACACATTACGCGGTGGGGTGACTGATGACCTTTGGCGTGTTCGTTCCCTCGTTTCGTCCGGTATTCGACCCGATCGGCGCGGTCGCAGCTCCGCCGGCGGCGAATTGGTGGGAGGCGGGCGGCGCACCGACGCCCGTTGCCGTTTACCAACCCAAGGGCGCGGCGAGTCAGGCCGCATCCTACGTCAATCTTGTCAATCCTGGCACGTATGACGCCGCACCTGGGGTCGCGCCGTCCTGGTCTAGTGGAACGGGTTGGGCGTGGAATGGATCAACGCAATATCTCACAACGGGGATCGTCCCCGTGGTTGACAGGACGTGGAGCGCGATAGTGCGTTTTTCTGATGCCAGCGCGGTGGATTACGCTGTGCCGTTCGGTGTCCAGACGAACGATGGCAATGGCAATGTTGTATTTGACGTGTTGCCAAATCCCGTTTCGCAAGCCGGTGGATGGGAGAACTCCGGTTATCTCCTAATGACCGGAGGGGTCAGCGCCGGCGTGATGGCTATAGCCGGAGATACGGGGTACTTGGACGGCGTTGCCGAGTCGGGCTCAATATCGTTTCAGGCGGGTATCAACGTTGCCGAAATAACAATCGGATGCCGCAACCTGGGGGCGAGTCAGGCCATGTTTTTCAATGGCAAAATTCAGGCACTTGCGATATGGGACACGTCAACTGGACACGCGACCTGGATGCCCGCGGTAAGCGCGGCGGTCGCACTAATCTAGCAGGAGGACACAAAATGCCATCACAACACATCGAGATCACGGGCAACGAGACACGGCTTGCCGGCGACCTACGGCGCTTTATTGACCAGCTCCAGAGCGTCCAGAACCAGAGCGCCGAACTCAAATCGGTTATGGACCAGGCCGCGAGCGGGTCGGATTGGGTCGGCCTGCAAGCGGCGTTCGGGTTTGATTCGACCGCGGACGCCGAGGCGACGTACAACCTGCTGGG
>JAYRNS010000518.1:0-5333 GCA_041912075.1 Anaerolineae bacterium | reverse complement strand
GAAGTCACCAACCTGGGGGATGAGTCGCGCTGTATGGAGTGCCACCAGGGCCGCGAATCCAAGGTCTCGGTAGACGCCGCCATCGAAAAAGCCGGGGGCGCAGACGATCCAGATAAGATCAGTCCTGACCTGGGCTTCCGCAATATCCACTACTTCGCCGCCGCGGCCACGCAGTACGGCACGCAGGCCAAGGGTGGCTATGAGTACGATGGCAAGAGCTACGACATCAAGTTTGCGCACGTCGAAGGTCTGGACACCTGTAAGTCGTGCCATAACCCGCACACGCTCGAAGTCAACGTCGACACCTGCAAGACCTGCCATACCGGTGTGACCAAGGTCGAAGACCTGTTCAACGTCCGTATGGCCGGCTCCGAGATGGACTACGACGGCGACGGCAACACCCAAGAAGGGATCATGGCCGAAGTGCAGGGCGTGCAGGACGTCCTTTACCAGACCATCATCAGTTACACCAAGGAGCTGACCGGCACACCCATCGTCTACTCAGCTGCGGCGTATCCTTACTTCTTCTACGACACAAATGGTGATGGACAGGCCAGTGATGACGAGGCAGTGTCGGACAATGCCTTCAAGGATTGGACCCCACGCCTGCTGCGGGCCGCATACAACTTCCAGGTGGCCAACAAGGACCCCGGCAAGTTCGCCCACAACTCGAAGTACATCATCCAGTTGATGTACGATTCGATCGAGGACGTCAACAGCGCGCTCAAGGCACCGGTCGACATCGCCAAACTGACCCGGAATGACGCCGGTCACTTCGCCGGCTCGACCGAGCCGTTCCGTCACTGGGACGCCGAGGGTGCCGTGCCAGCCACGTGTGCCAAGTGCCACAGCGCCGGCGGTCTGCCGCAGCTCGTCAAGGAAGGTGTCGTCTCCGAGCAGCCAGTGGCCAACGGCTTTGCCTGCACCACCTGTCACGAAAACCTGAGCGATTTTACCCGCTATAAGATCGACAGTGTTACGTTCCCCAGCGGCGCGGTGTTGTCCTTCGAAGAAGGGGATAACAACCTCTGCTTGACCTGTCACCAGGGCCGCGAGTCCACAGTCAGTGTCAACCGGCTGATTGGTGACCTGGGCAATGACGAGAAGAGCGACAAGCTGCGCTTCCTGAACGTCCACTACTTCGCCGCCGGTGCTTCGTTGTTTGGCACGCAGGCCAAGGGTGCCTACGAGTACGAAGGCAAGACGTACAACGGCGCCAATGCGCACGTCCCCGGTCTCAACACCTGCACCGGCTGCCACGATGTCCACAGCCAGCAAGTCAAGACCGACCAGTGCTTCACCTGCCACGCAGGGATCACCGATGTGCGTGACATCCGCGGGCCGACATCGACCGCCGACTACGACGGTGACGGTGACACCAAAGAAGGCATCAGCGGTGAGATCGACACCATGCGCGAGAAGCTGTTGGCCGCCATGCAGGCCTACGCCACCGCCACGGCGGGTTCAGCCATCGCCTACGACCCGGCTGCCTATCCGTACTTCTTCATCGATACCAACGGTAACGGCACCGTCGACCCTGACGAGGCCAACAACGACAACCGCTTCGTAAGCTGGACACCCACGCTGCTGCGTGCCGCCTATAACTACCAGTATTCCGGCAAGGATCCGGGGGCATTTGCCCACAACGGCAAATACATCCTCCAGACCCTCTTCGACTCGATTGCCGCTACGGGTGGTGACACAACCGGTTTGACGCGGCCGTAACCGCCGCATCTTGCCGAGTCAAGGAGCACAACAGGCCGGATCACCATCCGGCCTGTTTCCTTGTCTGAGACAACCGGTGGGTCCGTCGCACGCTCATCCATCATTTGACATTTGAGGCAGTCTCATTTATTCTGGAAGAAGCTTCTCTTTGCCCGCCCGTGTTTGGATTCCCCGTCGCTTGCTTGTACTACCCACCACCATTCTGGTGATGTCGGCTTGTAATTCCAAAGGGGGCATCGGTTCATTTCTGGATGCCCGGGAGGCCACCAGTTCATGACTCGATTCTTCAACTGGCTCGGCAGGTTGAGCCGCCCCGTCCGCTGGCTGACCGTTGGTCTGCTGTTCGTTGGTAGTTTTACGGTGGCCGTCTTTGTCAGTGCCACGGTATGGGAGTACACCAACAGCCCCCAGTTCTGCGGCACAACCTGTCACACCATGCCACCTGAGTACACGGCTTATCAGAGCTCACCGCACGCGCGCGTGGCCTGTGTCGATTGTCACCTGGGCCAGGATTCGCTCATCCTCACTGTGCCGCGCAAGGCGCGCGAGATCAGCCACGTCATCTCGGCGCTTACACAGGACTACGAACCGCCCATATACGTCAAGAACCTGCGCCCGGCCCGTGATACGTGCGAGCAGTGCCACAACCCCGACAAGTTCTCATCGGACACCTTCAAAGAAATCAAACGTTACATCACCGATACGCAAAACAGCGAAGTGCGTAACTTTACGGTGATCAAAACCGGGGGCGGGACGGCTCGTCAAGGTCTGGGGCGTGGCATCCACTGGCACGTCGAAAACCAGGTGCAGTTCTATTCAGACGACCCGCTCAAACAGACTATCCCCTACGTCCGGACCACCGACGCCGACGGGAAGGTCACAGAATACTTCGATGCCGAAGCCGGTTTGCCACCCGACTTTGGAAGCACGGTCGAATCTCAGCTGCACCGCATGGACTGCATCGACTGTCACAACCGTGCATCGCATCTCTTCCGTGCTCCAGCTGATGCCATGGACAACGCCCTGGCCACCGGCCAGATCGATACTGAGATTCCGTACATCAAGTTCCAGGGCCAGCAGGCGCTGAGTGGTCAGTATGCGACCACGGAAGAGGGTATTGCGGCGATTCAGGGGCTCAAGGAGTGGTACCGGCAGAACGAGGCGGACTATTATGCCGCCAACCAGTCCAAAGTCGATGACGCCGTCGCGGTCATCCAGCAGATGTTCGAAGACACTGTATTCCCCAACATGAAGGTAGGTTGGGAGACCCATCCCAACAACCTGGGGCACAAGGACTTCCCTGGCTGTTTCCGCTGTCACGATGGCAAACACACGTCGCCGGACGGTGAAACGGTGCGTCTGGAATGCAACCTGTGTCACTCGATTCCGGAGATTGTGCTGCCAGGCGATCAGGCACCGGTAATTCACGTCGAACGCCCCAACGAGCCCGATTCGCACAAGGACTCCAACTGGCTGGCACGCCATCGTTACGTGTTCGACGAGACCTGCGCGCAGTGCCACGACGTCAGCAATCCCGGTGGCACCGACAACTCCAGCTTCTGTTCCAACAGCGCGTGCCACGGTGCCGACTGGAAATTCGCCGGGCTGAACGCGGTGGCCATCCGAGAGTTGGTGGCGCCCCCCAAAGTCCCGGGCAGCGGTACGCCTAAGCCGATTCCGCACCCCATCGATACGCGCACCGATTGTACGATTTGCCACGGCAGCGGGGGCGTGCGCCCGTACCCCGAGAGCCATGCCTCATTCACGACGTCCCAGTGCACCCAGTGCCATGCCTCGCCGGCCAGCGGTGTGAGCGGTACGCCACCAACAGGCCAGGCCACAGCCCAGCCACCAGCCGCCATCCCGGCCATCCCGCACACCCTCGAGGGACGGGCCAACTGCACGACCTGCCATGGGCCGAATGGATTCAAACCATACCCCGCCGATCACGCGGGACGGCCGGTGGAATCGTGCACGGGCTGCCACCAGGTCGCGTCAACCGGTGAGACGCCGGCGTCCACCGTGGCACCCACGGCCACGCGGCTTGCGCCAACGAATACACCAACCGCTGCCGCCACGACAGCACCCACGCCGACGAGGGCGGCAACCACAGCCGCCACCGCCGTGGCGACTAGCGCGGCAACCGCGACGTCCCGTCCAACGACGGCCCCTACGGTTGCCACAGTTGCCGCAACCACAGCGCCACCCGCCACGGTCACACCCAACGCCACCGCCGGAGCCGGCGGCGCGGCGCCTACGATTCCCCATCCCGTGGCCGGTCGCGAGAACATGTGC
Organism: Anaerolineae bacterium; assembly: GCA_041912075.1. Classification (GTDB taxonomy): domain Bacteria; phylum Chloroflexota; class Anaerolineae; order SSC4; family Amarolineaceae; genus SSC4. The sequence continues at coordinate 1,313 of JAYRNS010000518.1, read as the reverse complement.
GTCACGTGCCACGCGGCCGGTGGGGTCAAGCCGATGCCGGCGGACCACGCCGGGCGCACCAACGAGATGTGTCTGGTGTGTCACCGGCCAGAGTGATTCCATTTTGGATTTTGGATTTTGGATTGAGGGAGCGGGATCGGGTGGTGAGCCTGGTCCCGCTTTTGCGTGGGGGAGCGGTCAGGTAATTGCTGGTTGGCGGGCGTGGCGGGCGGCGAGGAGGGCGGCGGCGGCGTAGAGGCCAAAGACCTGCGCTACGGCTCTCTCGTAGGGATCGAATGTGCGTGAGGTGCGGTAGTTGACGAAAAGCACGCCGAGTGTCTCGGCCCCCGCCTGCAGACGCAGACCCAGAAAGGCACGGGTGCCGCGGGCCTGCATGTGTGTGGTTGTGCGTAAATCCTCACTCAAGTCAGTGTCTACGTTTGCGACCACCACCGTGCCATGCCGAATCACGTAAGCGCTGACCCCGTCGGCACGCGGCGGTGCCAGCGCACCACCGGCTGGCCAGGTTGCGGAGTGGGTCGTCGCCGGTAAGAACACACCAGCCGCAAACTGGTGCAGTGTCACGTCGTCAGCATTCAACGTGTGGGCCGCCGCACGGACGATCCGTTCTTTGAGCGCCGCCGGTTCGACCGTCGACAGCATTTCACCGACGTCTTCGAGGGCGTGAAAGCGTGTGTAAACCCGGTCGTACAGCCGGCTGCGCTGGATGGCTGTAGCGGCATAAATGCCCAGGATGTTGGCGATGGCGGTTTCGTCGGAACCCAGCGGGCGCGGCCGCTGGTAGTTGAAAAACAAGACCCCCACCGTCTCGTCCATGATGCGTAGACGAACCCCCAGAAATGCCCGCGTCCCCGTTTCGACCAGATGCCTGGTCTGTGCCCGTTCTGGCCACAGGTAGGCGGCCGTATCGGGTACAGCCAGTGCACCGTGTTCGACGAGGTACGCGCTCAACCCGTCAGGGCGCGGTTTGTCCAGGTGTCCGCCCAGCGGCCAGGTCACCGAATATTCGTCCGGGTCGCGGAAGGTGCCGGTTTGTGCGTCGAACTGGTGGAGGGTGATGCTGTCCGCGCCCAGCTCACCGGCCGCCACACGTGCGATCTCGTGCAGCAGCGGCACCTCGTGATCGAGCGCGTCTGACAGCAACTGCCCGCCCAGTTGTTCCAGGGTATCCAACCGGGCAATCAAAATGCGGGCACGCACTTGGGCGGCCACTGTCTCCAAAGCTTCGCTGCGCGCGGCATCGCCTGGTACGATAAAATCGGCAAACTTTTTGCTGGGCTCGACGAACTGGTCGTGCATCGGGCGCACCGTCT